>JBEBSO010000034.1:0-12927 GCA_040394275.1 Telluribacter sp. | reverse complement strand
TTTCTTTCTTCCTGGCTGTCCCCACGATGGCAGCTGCCTCCGGGTACAAGCTGCTTAAGACCTACGACAGCATCCGGCCGGAAGACATCCAGACGCTGCTGATCGGCAATCTCGTTGCCTTTATCGTGGCCATGATCGCGATCCGGTTCTTTATCTCCTTCCTGACCAGGTACGGGTTCAGGGTTTTCGGCTATTACCGCATCCTGCTCGGGCTGGTACTGCTGGCCCTGCTGGCCTCCGGCTACAAGCTTGACATCGTTTAAACCGCTATTTCCACCGTGTGCGCAGATACAACAGAATCCGGCAACGACGCTGCCAGGGTCGACGAAGGCGAAGTGATCCTGGTCGACAAACCGCTGACCTGGACTTCGTTTGACGTAGCCAATAAAATAAAACGCGCCTGCAGGATCAGGAAGATCGGCCATGCGGGGACGCTGGACCCGCTGGCTACAGGGCTCCTGATCCTATGCACGGGCAGGAAAACAAAGGAAATCGAACGGTACCAGGCCCAGGAAAAGGAATACGAAGGCACCCTGGTCCTGGGTAAAACCACTCCTTCCGTAGACCTCGAAACAGCTTTTGACCAGGATTGGCCTACCGCCCACATTACAGTGGAGCTGATGGAGCAGGCCCGGTCCTCGCTCACGGGACTGATCAGCCAGGTCCCGCCGATTTACTCTGCGGTGCGGGTCGACGGGGAAAGGCTTTATAAAAAAGCCAGGCGCGGCGAAGAGGTCGAAATCAAGCCGCGCCAGGTAGAAATTTCCCTTTTTGAAATAGATACGCAGCATTTTCCCGAAATCAGCTTCCGGGTCATCTGCTCCAAAGGTACCTATATACGCAGCCTGGTACGGGATTTCGGCCTGAAATGTCACAGCGGCGCCTACCTGAAAACACTGGTCCGCACCCGGATCGGCGCGTTCAGGCTGCAGGATGCTCATCAACTCACTGATTATATCAAACAAAAGCGGGCCGAATCGGGCCTGTCTTCAGACCTATGAAAGTATACCATTCCCTTGACGACTTCAAAAGGCTTGACTTCGGCGTAGTGACCAGCGGGATGTTTGACGGGGTACACCAGGGGCACACCAGGATCCTCTCCCGGCTCCGCGAGATCAGCGAAGCCCACCACGGCGAAACAGTCGTGCTGACCTTCTGGCCCCATCCCCGGATGGTGGTCTCCGACGACGGGCCGCATCTGCAGCTGCTTTCCACGCTGGAAGAGAAAACCGCGCTGCTCGAAAACCTGGGTATAGACCACCTGGTCATCCTCCCTTTCACCCGCACGTTTTCCGAGCTGTCCTGCGCCGAATACGTCCGGAAAATACTGGTGGACGGCATCGGCACCAAAAAGCTGGTCATCGGCTACGACCACCGCTTCGGACGCAACCGCGAAGGGAATTTCGAATATCTCAGGCAGCACGAGCAGGTCTCCGGCTTTGAAGTCGAGGAAATCCCGAGGCAGGAGATCGACGAGCTGGCCGTCAGCTCTTCCCGGATCCGGAACCACCTGAAAACCGGCCGGATCGGAGAAGCCAACGAATTGCTCGGCCGCCCCTATTCCTTTTCCGGCACCGTCGTCAAGGGAAAGCAGCTCGGGAGAACCATCGGCTTTCCGACCGCCAATATACAGCTCCATGAAGATTACAAGCTCATCCCGGCCAACGGCGTGTATGTCATAACGGCCACCCACAACGGGCAGCCCTACCACGGTATGCTCAACATCGGCACCCGACCGACCGTCGACGGTACCTACCGTACCATCGAGGCCAACCTCTTCGATTTCGAAAAGGACATCTATGGCGAAATCCTCGCTGTCGAGCTGCTGAAATACCTCCGGCCCGAGCAGAAATTTGAAAGCCTCGAAGCGCTGACCGCCCAGATCAGGCTCGATAAGCTGGCGGCTCAGCAATAATAAGCGGCCGGGGCCGCCGCTACATTTCCCATCCCTTCCGTACGGGCTCACGGATGAATGCATCGGCGTCCGGCAGCCCTTTGGCTTTCATATTAACGCCGTCCCAGTATATCTTCTTCCCTTTCATACGGAGCGAAAGTACGCCCAGCAGGGTAATCTCCGTCAGCCTGGCGCCGTACTCAAAATTGGAGCTGGCAGCCGGACCGCCTTTGATCGCGTCTATCCAGTCCCGGAAGTGGCCGTTTGAACGGGGAATCGACGGCTTGGGCGGGGTAAAGCGCCCGCTGAGCTTCCCGGGATAAATCTTCGGATTGGAACCTCCGGCCCCTGTAACGAGGATTCCCTTTTTCCCGATAAAAAGAGAGCCGCGGCCCGGCAGCTCCGCCGAGGCAGGCAGCTGCTCCGGCCTTTCCGGTTTCAGGCCGCCCGAATACCAGTACTGTTTAAATTCGGGCTGGTCACCGTCCGCTTTGAAATGGTAATAGCCGATTTCGCCGTACGGGGCGATGTCTTTATCACTGTAGCCTGCCGGCAGCACCTCGACGGTATCCGGCGTATGCAGGTTAAACGCCCAGGTAGACGGATCCAGGTCATGACAGCCGAAATCGCCCAGCGCACCGCATCCCAATGCCCAGAAATCCCGCCACGTCACCGGGGTGTAATCCCTGTGGTAGGGCATATAGGAAGTCGGACCGAGCCACAGGTCCCAGCCGATCTGCTCCGCATCGGGTGAGGTACCCTGGGGCAGTCCCTTCAGCCCGGGCAGCCAGCGCGTGGCCGGTACCCAGGTATGGGCTTCCCTCACCTTGCCGATTGCGCCGGCACGGAGATATTCCACCGTCTGGCGGATGCCCTCGCCGCTGTGCAGCGAGTTACCCATTTGCGTAGCGAGCTTCGTCTCCCTGGCTACATCCCGCACCTTCCGTGCCTCCCAGATGTTGTGTGTGAGCGGCTTTTCGCAATAGACGTGCTTCCCGGCCTTCATCGACAGGATGGACACATAGGCATGGGTGTTGTCCGGGGTAGAGCAGAGCACGGCATCGAGGCCTTTTTCCTTTTCGAGCATTTCCCGGAAATCACGGTACTCCGCCACCTTATAATGGTCCGTTTTCCCCTTATAATGACCCTCGATCATCTCTTTGACCGGGCCGCGCCCCGCTTTGGACTTATAGTAAAAATCCTTGAGGTCCCAGTACGGCGCAGGGTCTGCTATCGAAGTG
Organism: Telluribacter sp.; assembly: GCA_040394275.1. Classification (GTDB taxonomy): domain Bacteria; phylum Bacteroidota; class Bacteroidia; order Cytophagales; family Spirosomataceae; genus JBEBSO01. The sequence goes on along the minus strand of JBEBSO010000034.1, from coordinate 9,792 downwards.
ATCTGCACATCCGCCAGCTCAAACAGCGAGGCGGCATTCTGCCTGCCCTTGCCGCCTGCACCGATGATGCCGACGTTCACCTTATCACTGGGCGGGGTAAAGCCCCTGCCGCCCAAAACATGGCGCGGCACGATGCTCACGCCGGCCACGGCCAGGGAAAGTCCTTTCACGAACTTTCTGCGGGATGTATTTCCGGAGTTCATAATATTACAATTCGGAGTATTAAATTATGTTTTTGCTTTTTATATCCGGGCGGGCTATTCCAGGTGAAGCTCCCCGGCAATCTGCCGGACTTTGTCCCTGAGGGCCTGGTATACCTTATCGAAATCATCCTTGCTGTGGAGCGTTTCGCGCACCCCAACATAAAACTTGATTTTAGGTTCGGTACCGGAGGGCCTGCAGGTAAACTTGGTTCCGTCTTCCGTAAAAAACTGGAGCACATTGGAGGCTTCTATCCCCATTTTCCCGGCAGGGATTTCCGTTTTCTCCCCGGTCACCAAGTCCGTACGCGACAGCGCCTCGTAATCGTCCATCCGGATCACAGGCGAACCTGCGAGCGTCCGGGGAGGGGCCGACCTGAAATCCGTCATCAGCTGCTGGATTTCCTCCGCTCCCGATTTGCCCTTCCGCGTCAGCGAAATCAATCCCTCGTAATAGAACCCGAACTGCCTGTAGATCTCCATCAGCAGGTCGAAGAGGCTCAGCCCCCTGTCTACGGCATAGGCCGTCAGCTCCGCCACAAAAGCGGAAGAGGCGACGGCATCCTTGTCCCGCACGGCGTCCCCGATAAGATAGCCGTAACTTTCCTCTCCGCCGCCGATAAACTGCTCCGTGCCTTCCTTTTCCCGGATCACCTGGGCAATGTATTTGAAGCCGGTCAGGGTATTGTAGCAGCTCACCCCGTAAGCTTCGGCCATTTTATCGATCAGGTCCGTCGTAACGATGGTTTTACATACAAACTGCGTCCCCGTCAGCTTCCCTGCCTCCTTCCATGCGTTCAGCAGGTAGTAGATGAGCAGGCTGGCCGTCTGGTTGCCGTTGAGCAGCTGAATTTCGCCATGGTGATTTTTTGCGGCGATCCCTACCCGGTCCGCATCCGGGTCCGTCCCCAGCACCAGGTCCGCGTCAATCTCCCGGGCTTTCCTGAGCGCGAGCGTCATGGCTTCACTCTCCTCCGGGTTGGGATAGACCACCGTCGGAAACTGCCCGTTCCCCGCCGGCTCAGCCTGCTCTTCGATCACGGTAACGTTCTCAAAACCCAGCTTCCGGAGCAGCGGCGGCACCAGTGTCACCCCCGTTCCGTGCAGGGGCGTATAGACGATCCTGAGTCCTTTCTGCCGGCGTATCGCCTCGCCCGATATGGAAAGCGAGCAGATTTCCTCCATGTATTTTTCATCCACTTCCGCCCCGATCCGGTGTATGCGCGCCGGGTTCCCGGTAAACTTCACCTGGCCGACCGACGTAATGGCATTGACTTCCCCGATGATGTTCTTATCGTGAGGCGCTACCACCTGTGAGCCGTCGTTCCAGTAGGCTTTATACCCGTTGTACTCCTTCGGGTTGTGCGACGCCGTCACTACCACGCCGCTGTGGCAGCCCAGGAGCCGGATCGCATACGACAGCTCCGGGGTGGGGCGCAGCGCTTCAAAAAGGTAGACTGAAAAACCGTTTGCTGAAAAAATATCGGCGATGATCCGGGCAAATTCATCGGATTTCACCCGGCTGTCGTAGGCGACGGCCACCCGGATATCCTGCCCCGCAAACGCTTTCAGCAGGTAATTGGAAAGGCCCTGCGTGGCGACACCCACTGTATACCGGTTCATCCGGTTCGACCCCACGCCGATCAGCCCGCGAAGGCCACCGGTACCAAATTCGAGATTTTTATAGAAGGAATCCGTAAGCTCTGTATAGTTTTGCTCCTCCAGCAGCTTCCGGACAGCCTGCCGGGTCTCTTCGTCGTAATCTGCGGAAAGCCAAAGGTCTATTTTCTCTTTTACACCGGGTTCCAGTTGTTGTACGCTCATGTTCTGCATTTTATTTGTGATGGATTCAAATGGTACGGAAGCCTGTTACCCGGGCAGCTTTTTCCCGTCTTTCCAGGTTTTGTATTGCGCCACGCGCTGGATGATCTCGGCGACGAGGCCTGTCCAGCCGGTTTGGTGCGAGGCACCGCAGCCCCGCCCGTTGTCGCCATGAAAATACTCATAAAAGAGCAAATAATCTTTGAAGTGCGGGTCGGTCTGCTCCTTTAAACTTTCACCCAGGGCGGGGATCCGGCCCTGCGCATCTCTTTTGAACAGCTTTACCAGGCGCTCCGAAATACCCAGCGCCGCTTCGGCCAGGGTGGTCATATTGCCCGAGTTGGTCGGATACTCGATTTCAAAATCGTCGCCATAGTATACCTGGAATTTGCTGAGCGAATCCAGTACCAGGAAATTGAGCGGGAACCAGATGGGCCCCCTCCAGTTGGAGTTGCCGCCCATGATATCCGTAAGCGCTTCTCCGGGCACGTAATCCACCTGCAGCACCTCCCCGTTGACATAAAACTTATAGGGATTGTCTTTGTGAAATTTTGACAGCGCCCTGACCCCGTAATCCGACAAGAATTCGTTTTCATCCAGCATCCGCTTGAGGATCATCTTCATCCGGTGCCCCCGCAGGATAGACAGCAGGCGGTTCTCCCCTTTTCCCGACTCATACCACCTGGAAATCAGCCGGGCCAGGTCGGGCCGGTTGTCGAGCACCCATTCCACCCGGCGCTTGAAAACCGGGAGCTTGTCGACCACCCGCGGATCCAGGATTTCGACTGCAAAAAGCGGGATAAGCCCCACAATAGACCGGACTTTCAGCAAAATCCCCTGCCCGTTCGGAATGTGAATGACATCGTAGTAAAACTGGTCGTCTTCGTCCCACAGGTTGATGGACGACTCCTGGCCGCCCATGGACTCCATCGCCCCGGCGATATGCAGGAAATGCTCGAAAAATTTGGAGGCCATGTCCTGGTACACCGGCTGCTTGAGCGAAATCTCCACGGCGATGCGCAGCATGTTGAGGGTATACATCGCCATCCAGCCGGTGGCATCGGCCTGCTCCAGCTTGCCTCCGAACGGCATCGGAGCCGACCTGTCGAATACGCCGATATTGTCCAGCCCGAGAAATCCCCCGCTGAATATGTTGTTGCCTGTGTCGTCCCGCTGGTTGACCCACCAGGTAAAATTGAGCAGCAATTTGTGAAATATTTTTTCGAGAAACTCCACATCTCCCACCCCGTTCTTCTCCCGGTCTATTTCATACACTTTCCAGGTCGCCCAGGCATGGACCGGCGGGTTCACGTCGGAGAAATTCCATTCATAGGCCGGAATCTGCCCGTTGGGGTGCATATAATACTCCCGCAGCAGTATCTCGAGTTGCCGCTTGGCAAAGACAGGGTCCAGGCGGGCCAGCGGAAGGCAGTGAAAAGCCAGATCCCAGGCCGCAAACCAGGGGTACTCCCACTTGTCCGGCATGGAAATGATATTGGCCGAATAAAAGTGCTTCCAGCCGGAATTACGCCCCCATTTGCGGTGATAGCCCGGCTCCGGCTGCGAGGGGTCTCCCTTTATCCATTCATAGATGTTGTAGTAGTAAAACTGCTTGTTCCAGAGCATACCGGCATAGGCCTGCCGCTGTATATTCAGCAGCTCCGGATCCTCGACGCCTTTCTGCAGCCCGGCATAAAATTCATCCGCTTCGCGCACCCGCTTGTCAAAGAAATCCTCAAAGCCGCCGAAAGGATCGGAAATCCAATGATTGACAAACCTCAGGCGTATTTTGACGCTTTCACCCGCTTTTACGATCCTTTCAAACCGGGCGGATGCCTTGGTACCGATACCGTTCTTATTGATCGTCCCGGACTTGCCTCCGCTGACGATGTAGTCGTTGATGCCGTCCTTCGGATAAGGCGTGGAGTTGGCCGTACCGTAGAGCTTCCTGAAATTTGTCTCGTTTTCGCAAAACAGCAGCTCGTCCGCATCCTCAAAGTAGACGTTGAACTTCCCGTGCCTCCTGTGGTTGACCTCGATAATCCGGTTGGAAACGCTGTTCATCAGCGGCTTGTAATTGTATTCCTCGTAGCCCCATGACCAGGTATTCCGGAACCAGACCGTGGGCAGCACCGTAATCGGCGCATCGCTGCTCCCCCTGTTGTGCACCGTCACCATCATCAGGATATCGTCCTGGTCGGCTTTGGCATACTCCAGGAAAATATCGAAGTAATCGTCCTGATCGAACACCCCGGTGTCCATGAGCTCATACTCGGTCTCCTCCTTCCCGCGGTTGGCGCTCTCCTGGCGAAGCTTGTCATAAGGGAAAGGCTGCCGGGGATACTTGTAGAGCATCTTCATGTACGAATGAGTAGGCGTGCTGTCCAGGTAGTAATACAGCTCTTTGACGTCCTCCCCGTGGTTGGACTCCCGGTTGGTAAGCCCGAAAAGCCGCTCTTTCAGAAACTTATCCTTATGGTTCCAGAAAGCGAAGGCCAGGCAGATATTCTGCTTGTTGTCGGATATCCCCCCGATACCATCCTCTCCCCAACGGTAAGTCTTGGAACGGGACATTTCGTGTGTGATGTAATTCCATGCATCGCCGTTTACGCTGTAATCCTCACGAACTGTTCCCCATTGCCGCTCTGCCAGGTAAGGCCCCCATTTCTTCCAGGCCGTGTTTTCATTTTGCAAGGACAGTCTTACTTTTTCCGCATCATTAGCCATTAGCAAATATTTATCCCCAAAACACGCCGGCTCGTGGTCTGCCGGCATGTTTCGGGGTTTATCAAAAAATTCCGCGGGGAAACCTCCCCAACCTGTTCCGCACCTTTACCGGTCGGTCATCCAGTCGCCTTCACGGATTGCCTCTGCGTCGAAATTAGTACTTCCTCCGAAAAATTCCGTAATCCGTATGGCTTTTTTGCGTGTTTCTTCCAGAAGCCGGTCCGGGGCGCCCTCCAGAACACCGCGCACATCTTCGATATATTCCCTGAACATCAGCGGGACCGTCATCCGGTAAAATTTCCCGTCCAGCTTCAGGATGACCACAGGCCGGTACTTGCCCTCCGCGTTGACTTCCCCCCACCAGGCGCGCGCCTGCTCAAAATCTTCCTCGGTCGCCTCTACGACCCTGATCTGCTCCGGCCGGAACTTGCGGTTGCCTTCGCTTATCTTCCTGTCCAGGGCCTGCAGCTGGGCCCTCAGCCGGACCGTATCCTTCCCGTTGTTCAGCCGCTGGCGGATCGATTGCCGGATAAAATAGGTGATGGTTTGAGTGACATTGAGACCTATTTCAGCCATTTGCTTGAATATCAGCGAAGTAGGCGACATACCGGGAATGGTATTGGGATCGTGCAGCAGGATGTCGCCCCCGGGTGTCAAAAAACCGTCGATGCGTACGCATACGTCTATCCCCAGGCCTTCCGCCACCTCCGCCACGTTCTCCTGGGCCCTGCGGTTGTTTTCGAAGCTGGTGTCGATGGGGATGCGCTTCCGGGTAGCGCCGGGCCGGTACTTGGAGTTAAAATCAAATACCTCGCTTACTTTCACTATTTCGGTAGGCGGCAGCGCCACGTACCGGCCGTCGGGGTCCTGGATGCAGCCGCAGGAAAATTCCTGCCCTTCGACAAACTCCTCGAACAGGATCACTTCCTCGGCGTTGGCGCTAAGCAGGGTAGCCGTGGCACGTTTCCCTTCAAAACAGGCGTCCAGCGCACCGATGAGCGCCAGGGGGTGACAGATATATTCCGACGTCTCCACCAGCTCCACCGGGTACCCGATCCCTTCATCGAGGTGGGCTATTTTCTGCGCCGCTTCCTGCCTGTCCTGTGCGGAAAGCTGTTTCCAGTCTGCCGCACTGATCTCCATCCTGAAAAAGCATTGATTGACGCCTTTTTTAAAATCATCAAGACTATCGTTCTTGATGATGCTGACGCCGATCGAAGAGCCCTGGTGGGGCGCTTTGATCACGATGGGCAATCCGAGCTCCGCTTTCAGCCGCTCAAAAATAGCCTTTCCGTCCCCGCCGGTCCAATCGGCATACGAAAGGGTGGCCGTCTTTTTTTGCTGCCGGTTCACCCTGGCGATCATCTTGTTCTGGAGTATTTTGTCGATCCCTGCGGCGGACCCCATGATGCCCGGTCCGCTGTACGGGATCCGGTACCATTCCAGCAGGCCTTGTATGGCGCCGTCCTCGCAGTCGGGGCCGTGCATGGCCAGCAGGGCAAAATCAAAATGCGACGAAAAATCCTCCGGCTGGAGCCGCTCACCGATTTCCGGGGCGATTTCCGATTTGCGGAGCTCCGGAAAGGATTCGGCATACAGGGAGAAGGGTGCGGATTGCGGCGGGTAAAAGCTGCGGATCCCCTTTTCGTACATCCATTTCGGGTTCAGCCTGATAAACCGGCCGAAGCTGTCGACGAAAACGGGGACCGCCGTGAAGAGAGATTTATCCAGGTGCCCGAATGCCGTCTTCCCGCCGGCAAAAGAAATTTCACGCTCCCTGGAGGGGCCTCCAAAAAAAATTCCAATGCGCATTTTACTTGTTTTTTAAGGTTGGGTGTTTAAAAAGCGGCTACGCCGCCGCTCAAAAAAGCCCCAACAAATGTTATAAAACATCTGCCGGGGCTTTTTAAAAATCATCTGTTTCGTTATGTCAATGTTTCGATGCCGGCGGCTTCTACCCGCACTACCTGGGGGACAGCCCTGAGAATAGATTCCTCCAGCCCGGCCTTAAATGTCATGGCACTCATCGGGCAGCTTTGGCAGGATCCCTGCAGCTCAAGCTTAACCACCATATCGTCTGTCAGCCCGACCAGCCTGACGTCTCCGCCGTCGGCCAACAGGTACGGGCGAACCGTATCGAGCGCGTCCTCGATACGCTTGATTAAACTTTCTTTATTTTCAGCGCTCATTCCCAGAAATTCTATTGTTAATATGAGATCTTAGTAAAAACCGAACCATTCCTCCGCCGTTCCGGCCAATGCAATGATTCTCTGCGCAATATAGCGAATTATACCTGCATTTCCACCACCGGGGTCTTACCGGAAGTGGCATTCCGTATAGCCACCTGCTGGGCCAGCGCATTGGCGGCCTGGCTAAAGGCTTCGGCCACCTGCGTACCCGTATCCATCACGATCGGCCTGCCTTCGTCTCCCGACTCCCGGATACCCTGCACCAGCGGAATCTGCCCGAGCAGCGGCAAGTCGTGCTTCTCGGCAAATCTTCTTCCCCCGCCCTCTCCGAAAATATAATACTTATGGTCCGGAAGCTCCTGGGGAGTAAACCAGGCCATGTTCTCCACGATTCCCAGCACCGGCACATTTACCTGGGGCTGCCGGAACATGGCCAGCCCTTTGGTCGCATCGGCGAGCGCTACTTTCTGCGGAGTGGTGACGATCACCGCGCCGGTCACCGGTACGGTCTGCACAAGCGAAAGATGGATATCTCCTGTGCCCGGAGGCAGGTCAATAAGCAGGTAATCCAGCTCTCCCCAATCCGTATCGGTAAAGAATTGCCTCAGCGCCTTGCTGGCCATCGGCCCGCGCCATACCACCGCGCTGTCGGCCGGCATCATAAAGCCGATGGAAATAAGCTTTATACCGTATTGCCGGATCGGGTTGATGTAGTTGCGCCCGTTGATCGGCGAGATGGTCGGCTGCATATGCTCCACGCCGAACATCACCGGCACCGACGGGCCGTAAATATCCGCATCGATGATGCCTACCCTGGCTCCGGCGCGGTGCAGCGCCATGGCCAGGTTGCAGGTCACGGTAGATTTCCCCACTCCTCCTTTCCCCGAGGCCACGGCGATCACGTTTTTCACGCCGGGTATCACCGGTCCCCCCGAGAGACCCGATGTCACGTCAGCCGTAATGTTGATCACCACCCGCACGTCCGGGCTTACATATTTATGAATTGCATCCTCACATTTTCGCCTGATCAGCTCCTTGAGCGGGCACGCCGGGGTAGTAAGCTGAACTGTAAACCGCACCTCGTCCACCCCGAAACCGATGTCCTTAATCATCCCGAGCGTGACGAGATCTTTCTTCAGATCCGGATCCTGGACAGTACTCAGGGCGGCAAGTATTTTTTCTTTATTGATGGTTAACTCTCCCATTTCTGTTTTTTGGAATTCCTGCCCGGCAGGTAGATCAAACCGTCGCTTCCGGTACAGCCCGGATGCGCAGCAGCGAGGTTTTTCCGCCGGCTATTATTTTACAACACCAATATACCCGTTTGAGTTTTAGAAAACCGGATAAAATTCGTCACCCGGGAGTCGTTTCGCAGCCTGCCGCCTTTTATGTCCCGTGCGCATAGTGGGTCGCCAGCAGCGCGTTCATCCGGTCCAGCTCCTCGCGGACATCTATCCGGTCCGACAGCAGCCGGAGCCGCTCCACTGTTTTCAGTATATGTTTGCGGTATTGCTCCGTATACCCCATGTGCGGCCGGTGATCGATCATCATACGCACTTCCGTCCATTCCTTCATCAGGTCCATTGCCTTTTTCTCCAGGTATACCTTTACAAAAATGCGGTAGATATGCTCCCTGGCCACGGAGTCCGGGTGAATCAGGTCCGGCTCATAGAAGCGGTAATCGCGGAGCTCGTCCGTCACAATTTCATACGCCGGGAAGTAGCTTACCTGCCCGAAACGCCCGGTAAGGTGGTGGCAGGCTACCCGGAGCACCGCCTTGCTCACGCTGTTCAGGGTAAGCGTGTCGCGGGTATGGCGGACCGGGCTGACTGTCAATATTATCTTCAGGTCTGGATTAAAGCGGCCCAGCTGCATAAACAGGTCCCCGAGCGCTTCCTCCACGTCCGGTACGCCCAGCAGCTCTTTCCTGAACTGGGAAGCGGGCGTTTTGTGACAGTTGGCCACGATCTCCCCGGTCTTGTTCAGACGATAGGCAAAGGCGCTGCCCAGTGTGATCACCAGCACCCGTGCCGTCTTCAGGTACGTCTTTACCTCCAGCATGAGCGACCGCAGGCTGCTGTCGAATACCTCCAGCGCCCCGGACGAATGTATGGAGGAATGAAAATCGTAGTGAAGGTGCTGCGCATTCTCATTGGAAACGTAATGTCCCACGACGGGCATTTCATCCAGTATCGACATCCTGATCAGCCGGGCAATCGAAACCGGGTTGAATACCGTACCAAACGGGTTGGCCGACACCTCAAACTTGCTGATCTTCAGCTGGCTGCCCAGCGCATCGGCGAAGCAGGACCCTATGGTAAGGATCCGGGAGCCGTAGTCAAACTTCCAGTCGGAGGGTTTTGCATTTACTTCGGTACTCAGTTTAATCGATTCCATTCTTTGATGTACAAGCGTGCCTGTGGTTAAAACCGGATTTCCGCAAAGTTACCTTAAAACCGCCACAACACATAAAATGTAAAGCCGAATGACGCCCCGGGCACTTTGAAATTCGCGCCGGGCAGAGTAACTTGCGCCAATGGAGCAATTCGTAGTATCGGCAAGAAAGTACCGGCCCGTCACCTTCGATTCGGTGATCGGCCAATCCCATATCACCACCACGCTCAAAAACGCGATCCGGACCAGCCACCTGGCCCAGGCGTTCCTGTTTTGCGGCCCCAGGGGAGTCGGCAAAACCACCTGTGCCAGGATCCTGGCCAAAACCATCAACTGCCAGAACCTCGATGAGGAAGTGGAAGCCTGCGGGCATTGCGAATCCTGCACCAGCTTTCAAAACAACGCCTCCTTCAATATCCATGAGCTGGATGCCGCCTCCAACAACTCGGTGGAAGACATCC
>JBEBSO010000033.1:0-13147 GCA_040394275.1 Telluribacter sp. | reverse complement strand
ACCGGATGGGATAGTTGACCCGCAGGGCATAGTTGGGTTTGTTCAGGGAATTCATCAACCAAAAAAAGGCAGCCATGACCAGGCAAATCACAACTACCTTTATTTTGCTGTGCCTGTTGACAGTAACTTCAGTCAAGGGATTTAAATTTTATTTAACTACCCTGGCGATAGAAGATTTCTCAAAAGTGAGCTTTACACCCTTGTCTATCACCACTGTGATGGTAGCGTCTTCTACCGAATGTACCTTGCCGTGCAGCCCCCCGATGGTCACTACCTCATCCCCCTCTTTCAGCGCCGATATCATTTGCTTCGTTTCCTTCTGCTTTTTCTGCTGGGGCCGGATCATGAAGAAATAAAACACAGCCACGATACCGACCATCATGACAAGCTGGGGGATCATCGACTGGTTCCCGGCTGCAGGAGCCTGTAATAAAATTGAGTTGATCATAAATTAAAAATTAAGTAAACACCTATTTGGAATCCTTATCTGCAGCGGCATCGACCTGCCCTTTCAGCTTTAATTCGACGACGGGAGGATTGGTATTCGCATACACGGAAATCGTCTTCACCTGCGAGCCGGGCTTGCCTTTGGTATTGAACTTTACCAATATGCTGCCTTCCTTCCCGGGTGACACCGGATCCCGGGGCCACTCCGGCGTGGTGCAGCCGCACGAAGCCGTGACGTTGCTGATCACCAGCGGCAGGCTCCCTTCATTGCGGAAGTTAAACCGCTGCTCGACGATATCCCCTTCACGGACCGTACCGAAATCGTATTCCGCCTCCTCCAGGAGCGTGATCACCGGCAGCTTGCTGTTGATTTCCTCGTGCTCCTGTTGTCTTTTTTCTTTGCTGTTGCAGGACATCAGCATGCCGGCATAGAAAAACGCCAGCACCAGGGTTGAAATTCTTAACACTTTTTCAATATGGGTTTGGGTTAATTACTCTGACTCTTGATCTGCTCCATCAGCCTGTCCACATCCTCCAGCAATCGTTCCGCCTTTTCGCGGGCCTCGCTGACGACACGCTCTCCCTCCACTTTGGCCGAGCTGTTGGCAAAGTCCTTTCCCTCCAGCAGGTCCTCGATCAGCTTCTGCAGCTCATCCCTGTATTTGGACAGGCGGTAGGACAGCTTGTCCCGGGTGGCCTTTCCTTCTTCAGGCGCATAAATAATACCCAGCACTGCACCGGTCGCTACCCCGGTCAGAAACGCGATAAGTGTACGACTTGTCTTGCTCATGGAAATTCTTTATATAAGTGATTTCTTCTTCTGTTCTGTAAGCTACTTGTTGTCGATCAGCCCGCGCCCGCTTTTCCTGATCACCCCTTCCTCGCGAAGCCGCACCGACAGCACATCCAGCACCCCGTTTACAAACTTACCACTTTTAGGCGTACTATACCGCTTTGCCGTTTCAATAAATTCATTAATTGTGACCTTTACCGGGATGTTCCGGAAATTGATCAGCTCGGTCAAAGCGGCCTTCATGATGATAATATCCATCAGGGCTACCCGCTCCAGGTCCCAGTTCTGCAGCTGGTCGTGCAGGTAGGTGTCGTAGAGCGTGCTGTTCTCCCTGGTCCTGGTGACCAGCTCTTCCACGAAGCCGCGGTCGTCCGTCCAGTCGTCCGTAAAAGCGGCCAGCTCCAGCCGGCCTGTTTTGCTCTCCGACTTGAGCGTTTTGATGGCCATACTCCGGATGAGCTCGGAGTGATCTTCCCAGTAAAGGTCTTTTTTGCTGAAATATTCGAGGAAGATCTCGTTTTTCAGGATCACCGACCTGAGGAGGTACTGCACCATTTCCCGGTCTTCCTCAATGGTATGGACATTCTGCCTGCAATATTCCCGGTACGTATCGTCTGTCCTGAGCACCTCCCGGTAGGCCTTCCGTACCAGGTTGATTTCCGGGTGCCAGTTTATCCCCCTGCGGATCAACTCCGTCTGAAAAGGCTCGTGCTCCTGCAGCATCGTGGCGATCACGTTCGTATCGAGACCCGACTCCTTGGGCATCGGGTGGTCGGGGTCATCGTATTTCCTCTCCCTGTCGAGCCTGGCCTGCTTCGCGAGCTCCGTGATCAGCGCCAGCACCTCGAGAAACTCGTCATAAATCTCTTCGGTGTCTTTCAGCACCCGTTTCAGGGCATTTTTATAGTCAAGCTCGGTCGCTTTCACATACCCGTTGTACACTCTCCTCGCCACCTGGATCACCTCGAAAGGCACTGCCGTATCCGTTGCCGGCCGGCCTGTCTCAATCAGCTCGTCAAGCGTCAGGGCGGCCAGCTTCCGCTGCCCCTCCAGCTTTTCCAGGTTCTGCACCTCCATGGAATTCAGGTCGGGCTTATACGCCTCCGCAATTTCGTCGAGCGCGATCAAACGGTTGGATTCGGCCGCCAGCCGGCCTGCATAGAGCGCCTGGACAGCTTTGGTCCGCAAAAGTCTTCTGTTAAGCATTTAACTCTTTGTTACAATTTTAAAGAACGATTCAACCTTGGTCAGGGTCAGGCTGACAACCATAGCTTATCTGATAAATCTGATGCAAAATTAGAAGTTTATATCCAAACTTAAAGCGACCGCCTCCACTTTGTAATACGGGCGCCCCCCGGCCGGCAGCTGTCCCTGTGCGCTGACCCGGAAGAATCTTCCAGGATACCCGCCCGGCAGGATACAAAACGGCTGCAGGCTCCGGATGAACCGGCAAATATTTTGCGGGGCCGTTTTGTAGATTAACGGCAGAAAAGTAATTTTAGCCTTTCCCGACGACAAGACCGGTAGGTAACCAAAGCAAAATTCGGATGGATCTGCGCACACTTAAGGAGCTGGTGAAACAGGGAGAGGGCGAGCACCTCGAATTTAAACTGAAAACCAACCATCCCGACAAAATCGTCAGAGAGCTGGTCGCCTTTGCCAATTCGGAGGGCGGGAGATTGCTGGTGGGCGTGAGCGACGACCGCTTCATCAAGGGACTCCGGTACCCGGACGAAGACGAATATATACTTACCAGGACCATCGAATCCAGCTGCGCCCCGGCCCTGCCCTATCATATGGAGAAGATTGCCGTGGCAGCCGAGCTCGACGTGCTGATGATCAGCATCCCGAGCAGCGGCAGCAAGCCGCACTACGTGGTCGAAAAGGACAGCGGTAAAAGAAAGGCTTTTGTGCGGGTCGGGGAAAAGTCGATCCAGGCCAGCTACGAGCTTTGCGAGATCCTGCGGCGATCGGGCGCCGGCGACCCCACCCGGTTTGCTTACGGGTACAAGGAGCGGAAGCTGATGCAGCTGCTCGAAACCGACCTGACCGTCACCGTCGATGCACTCGCCGCCTTCGCGGGAATTTCGCGCCGGCGCGCTTCCGAAACACTTATTATGTTTACCCTGGCCGGTGTTACCCAAATCCATCCCCAGGAGATTGCCGACCAGTACACCTCCGCCGTACCGTAGCAATTTTCTGTTGGCCGGGGCGCCAATTTCAAATAATAGCGGTACTTTTGCAAACACATTGATCGTTAGATGCAATAGACGGGATCAATGCCCGCCGGGCTGAGACCGGGGAATTCTTCAACGTCTCCCGTACCCCCGGGATAATTCATTTAAAACCGGTAGCAGACAGATGATGCGCATCCGTATTAAAAATACACTGTTGAGGTTACTTTTGTGCACGGTGCCGTTTTTCGTACAGACAGTATCGGCGCAGGAACAGCCGGCAGAAAAGGAACAGCAGCTGTCGGAGACGGGAAACCAGCGGTTGGGAGAGGAAAGCCTGATGTCGGAAGGCATGAAGTACATGATGCTCGACGAGCCTTCGCGGGCTTTGCCGGTATTCCAGAAGCTCATCGAAAAAAAACCGCAGGACGCCGCGGGTCATTTTATGGCGGCAAATGCGCTGCAGAAGCTGGGTAAGGTCAACGAGGCCACGGAAGCCGCCCGGACAGCTTACACGCTCAGCAAAGCCAACACATTTTATGCCCAGAAGCTGGCCGACCTCTATTCCAGGCAGAAGAAATATAAAGAATCGGCCGAGATTTACGAAAAGCTCGTATCCGCAGATCCGACCAACGTACAGTTCGGGCTGGAGCTGGCCGCAGTGTACGTGTTTTCCTCCCAGTTTGACAAAGCCATCCAGGCCTACAACCGCCTGGAAAAGGCCATCGGCATCACCGAGGAAATCTCTTTCCAGAAAAAGCAGCTGTACCTCCGGCAGAACAAGCTGGATAAAGCCATCGCCGAGATCAGGAAGCTGGTCGAAGCCGAAAGCACCGAAGCCCAGTACCGGATCGAGCTGGCCGAGCTGCTGCTGGCCAACGAAAAATACGAAGAAGCCGTGGCCCCGCTGGAGGAGGCCCTGAAGATCAACCCGGATGAAGCCCAGGCGCATATCCTGCTGGCCGATCTTTACCGGAGGAAAGGCGACGTCGAAAAGTGCAACCGGGAGCTTAACCTGGTATTCAGCAATCCCAACATCGATGCCGAGCCCAAAGTACGGGTACTTTCCGGCTACCTGGCGATGCTTTCCAGCGAAGACGACCGGGCGGAAGCGGTACACCTGTCCAGGAAGCTCATCGAAACCCACCCCAGGGAATCGAAAGGCTACGTGCTTTACGCAGACCTGCTGGCACAATCCGGCAAGAAAGCCGAGGCGCGCGATATGTATGCCAAAGCGGCCCGCATGGACGGCTCCGTCTATGAGGTATGGGGCGCGCTGCTGCAGCTTGACGGTGAGCTGAACCAGATCGACAGTCTCCTGACCCACTCGGAAATGGCGTTGGAGGTATTCCCTAACCAGGGGATGATCTGGTATTCCAACGGCGCGGCCAACCTGATGAAACGCAATTTCAAAAAGGCCGTCTCCGCTCTCGAAGAGAGTAAAAAGCTGCTCAGCAATAACCAGCAGATGGCCGTCGCCATCAATGCCCAGCTCGGGGACGCCTACAACGGGATCGGCGACCACATCAAATCCGACTCTGCCTACGAGCTCGCGCTGAAAGACGATCCCGACAATGATCATGTCCTGAACAATTACAGCTATTTTCTCTCCGTCCGGAAAACCCAGCTGGACAAAGCGCTGTCCATGTCCGAGAAGCTCGTAAAAAGGCACGCCGGCAATGCGACCTACCTGGATACCCACGCCTGGGTGCTGTACATGAAGAAAGAGTACGCCAAAGCCAAAGAATACCTGGAGAAAGCCATCGGCGACTCCGCAAATGTCAGCGGTACCATCGTAGAGCATTACGGTGACGTCCTGTTTAAGCTGGGCGACAAAACGAAGGCCCTGGAGCAATGGAAAAAAGCCAGGCAAATGGGCGGTGCCGGGGAAACAATCGATAAAAAAATAGCCACGGGCACATTGTATGACTAACAAGCTCATTTCCGGAATCTTACCGATACTGCTGATCTTACATTTTTCCTGCCACCGATCAAAACTTCACAAAACAGACCAGGGAAAGAACGCCGTCCGGGCGGATTCGGCGGCGTCCGAAAGCAGGCGGCTTCCCGGCGACACCACAGGCAGCGAGATATCAGAAAGCTATGACATCGAGGAAATCGATTTCAACTACCTCACGGCCAGATCGAAAGTATCTTTCAAGAACCGCTCCCAGAACTACGACAACGCCAATGTCAACCTGCGCATCAGGAAAGACAGCCTGATCTGGTTTTCCATTACGGGCCTGGGCCTGGAGGTAGCCCGGGGAATCATCTCGAAGGATTCCATACTGGTGGTTGATAAATTTCACAGGGAATATTACGCCTACGGGTATGAGCAGATCAGCAGGCAATTCAATTTCAAGCTGGATTACACGCTGATCCAGTCTGTGATTACAGGCAACCTGCCCCTTCCGAGGCGACCGGGACAGAAAATCAAAAAGGAAAAAGACTACCTGCTGCTGCACCAGGAAGAGGGAAGGGTCCTGGTAGACAACTATATCGGCGAGCAGAACCGCAAGCTAAAAAAGCTCCAGGCGGTGGAGCAGCCCACCAAAAATTCACTCACGCTCGATTACGAAGACTTTAAGGAGCTGAACAACTATCTTTTCCCGTACACGAGCCTGATCACGCTCGATATCCGCAAAGGGAAAGAGCGGGATTTTTACCAGACGGTGATCCGCCTGAAACACGCCAAGGTCGAATTGAAAAACACCCATCCGGGTTTTCCGTTCAGCGTACCCTCCGGTTATAAGAAAAAATAGAGAAAGTCCCGTTTGACCCGAAATCGTATTAAATTTCGGGCGAAAGCAAAAGAACAGCACTTTTGTGCGATGATTTCAAAATCTAGTATACGCTGAAATGTATTTCCGTAAGATACAACACTTTTCTGTCTGTCTTCTTTTCTCTTTTCTGCTGGGCTGCCTTCTTCCCTCCGGCCTGCCGGCGCAGATGCCCAAGGAACGCCAGGACCTGGAGAATGAAAAGAGGAACAACCAGAAGAAAATGCAGGAAATCCAGAGCATTCTCAAGAAAACAGCCAGCCAGAAAAACGTAAGTATCGGGCAGCTGAAAGCCATCAACCAGGAAATCAGCACCCAGAAGAAACAAATCGACCTGATCAACGACGACCTCTCGCTGATGAGCACGGAGATGGTCGTCCTGCAGAAGGCAAAGAAGAACCTGGACAACAACCTCGACGAGCTGAAGAAAGAATACGGGCACATGATCTATGAGGCGGCCAAAAGGAATACCTTCAATAACCAGCTGATTTTCCTGTTCTCTTCGGCCAATTTCAACCAGTTCCTGCTTCGCTACAAATACCTGAAGCAATATACGGAAGCCCGGAATGCCCAGGCCAAACAGATGCAGGAGATCCAGAAGAAGGTTGCCCAGCAGCAAAAGGAAATCACCACCAAGCAGCAGGAGCAGAAGAAAGTGCTCACGGCGAAAGTCCAGGAATCGACCAAGCTCGAGACCCTGAAGACAAAGCAAAACCAGGTTGTTTCGGAACTTTCAAAGCAGGAAAGCCAGCTCAAGGCCGAGCTGGCCGAAAGCCAGCGGGCAGCGGCGCGCCTGGAGGCCAACATCCGGAGATGGATCGAGAGAGAAGCACGGGAACGACGGGAAAGGGCCGAGCGGGAACGCCGTGAAAAAGCGGCTGCGGAGCGGCTGGCCAGGGAAAAGGCCGAGCCCGGGGCACCGCCTCCCCGGGAGCCCGAACCCGCGCCGGAAACCGCCTCCTCCGGGATGACGGAGGAGGAAGTCAAGCTGGCGTCCTCGTTTTCGGCTTCACAACGACGTCTTCCCTGGCCGGTACGGGGCTTTATCTCGGACCACTTCGGACGGAAGCCGCACGCCGTATTGAAAGGCGTCATGGTGGACAACCTCGGCATCGACATCCAGACCAACTCCGGGGAGCCCGTGCGGACCGTATATGACGGCGTGGTGCTCGATGTAACGGAAATGGTCGGTATGGGAAATGTAGTGGCCATCCAGCACGGCAACTTCATGACCATCTATGCCAAAATGAAAAGCGTATCGGTGTCGGCGGGACAGAAAGTTTCGGCCAGGGATGCCATCGGGACGGTGGCCACCGATTCCGAAGGAACGTCGGAGCTCCAGTTCCAGATCTGGAAAAATACCACCAGGCTAAACCCGGAGGCCTGGCTCAGGGCAAAATGAGCCCGGGCGGGAAAAACGAGTAGTAAACTGAAACCATAAAATTCATGTCTGTAAGCAAACCAGAAATCAAGAGGGTGACCACCCACATCATTCAGGAGATGAAAAACCGGAATGAAAGGATAGCCTGTCTGACCGCCTACGATTATTCGATGGCCAGGATCGTGGATGCCGCCGGCGTCGAGCTGATACTGGTGGGCGACTCGGCTTCCAATGTCATGGCAGGACATGAAACCACCCTCCCGATTACGCTCGACCAGATGATCTACCACGCCGCCTCCGTCGTACGGGCGGTGAAGAGAGCGCTCGTGGTGGTGGATCTCCCCTTCGGATCCTACCAGGGCAACTCCTCCGAAGCGGTAAGATCCGCCATCCGGATCATGAAAGAATCCGGCGCGCATGCGGTCAAACTGGAAGGGGGCATAGAAATCCGGGAATCCGTGGAACGAATACTGAGCGCGGGGGTGCCGGTCATGGGTCACCTCGGGCTGACTCCTCAGTCGATCTATAAATTCGGCACTTATACCGTCAGGGCGAAGGAAAATGCGGAGGCCGACAAGCTGTTGAGTGATGCCAGGCTCCTGGACCAGCTGGGCTGCTTTTCCATCGTCCTGGAGAAAATACCCGCCAACCTGACCAAGCAGGTCACCGAAAGCATCAGCATCCCGACGATCGGTATCGGTGCGGGGCCGCATGCCAGCGGACAGATCCTGGTGCTGCACGATGTACTGGGCATCAACCGGGAATTCAAGCCCCGGTTCCTCAGGCGCTACGCAGACCTCAACACGGTGATCGAAGACGCCATTTCCCATTATGTGGCCGACGTCAAGGAAGCATCGTTCCCCAACGAGTCGGAAAGCTACTGAGCCGTCACAGGCGCTTTCAGCCTGGCGCCCGTTCCGTTCTCATCGGCATACACGACCCGCCCGTAGTCATAGGTAATGCCCGTGGCGGGATCCTCCGCCAGCAACAGCGGTCCGTCCATGTCTACATAGTCGAGGAGCGGCAGCAGGTGCGCGATAGCGGATATCCCGACGCTGCTTTCGGTCATGCAGCCCACCATGGTTTTCATCCCGAGGCGTTTTGCTTCGGCGATCATTCTCCGGGCCGGCGTCAGCCCGCCGCACTTGGTGAGCTTGATATTTACCCCGTGAAACAGGCCCGCGCATTTCGCTACATCGGACGGGACGATGCAGCTTTCGTCGGCGATGACGGGCAGGGCGCTTTCACGGTATACCTGCTTCATTCCTTCCCGGTCGTCCGCCTTCAGCGGCTGCTCGATAAACTCGACCCCGAGCTTTTTCAGCTCCCCTGAATAGGCTACCGCCTGGCCGGCAGTCCAGGCGCAGTTGGCATCCACCCTGAACAGCGCATCGGTATGCTTCCTGAGCTCCCGGACGATCTCGATATCGTGCGCGGTACCCAGCTTGATCTTGTACAGCGGCCACGGAAATTCCTTCATTTTGGCCACCATGACATCGATCTCATCGATACCGATCGTATAATTCGTGATGGGATTGCAGGCGATATCCAGCCCCCAGCTTTCGTACAGCTTTTTGCCGTTCATTTTGGCAAAAAGATCCTGTGCAGCTTCATCGAGGGCACACTGGGCGAAGGAATGATCACCCAGCAGCGGCGCCATCCGGTCCCACAGCGCCTCGGGAGTTCCCCATTCGTAGCCCTCGATCCCTGCACGGCAGGCTTCGAGGGCCCCGGTCATGCCTTCGATGGTCACCCCGTAATAGGGATTGGAAGTCGCCTCCCCGAAACCGCTGAAGCCCCTGTCGCGGAGCTCCACAATGAGAGCGGGCTGCACATCACGCGAATCGTGGGCAATGGTAAACGTATGCCGGAGGTCCAGGTTCAGCCGGTGAAATATAAGCTTCATAATGAAAAGGTTAATTGCGCATGTCCAGGCCCCAGGAAAGCTTGCTTCTGAGGGTATTGAAAAAGTTGTCGTCGTACATTTTGATCAGCCTCGCCGCAAAATCCGCTTTTTTTACCGTCAGCAGCGTCGACTCGTCCAGTATGACCGATCTCGAATCGAGCGAGAGCATATAATTGAGGCTGCGGCTTTTTACCTCGAAGCGCAGGACGGCGCTGTCGTCGACGACCAGCGGCCTGACATTCAGGTTATGGGGACTTACCGGCGTAAGGATAAAGTTTTTGGAGGTAGGCACCAGCACGGCTCCGCCGCAGCTGAGCGAATAGCCCGTAGACCCTGTCGGAGTGGATACGATCACCCCGTCGGCCCAGTAAGAGTTCAGAAACTCACCGTTGAGATAACAGTGGACCGTGATCATGGAGGAAGAATCCGTTTTGGTGACGGCGCAGTCGTTGAGCCCGAAATTGAGTCCTCCGAAAAGATCGCTTTCCGATTCAATGCCGAGCATCGAACGGGTCTCTATACGAAAATGGCCGGATTCAAGCGCTGCGATCAGGTCGCTGATGCGGTCGGGCGGTACAGTAGCCAGGAAGCCGAGCCGGCCGATATTTACCCCGATCACCGGGATCTGCCTGGCTCCTACATGGGCCACCGTTTCCAGCAGCGTGCCGTCCCCCCCGATGCTGAAAATGACATCCGCTTCAAAAAGCCCCGACGGGTCGCTGTAGGTCAGGTCCGAGCCGTGGCTTACGCCCGACCGGTCCAAGATCTCCCTGAACTCACCGGAAAGCTGAATTTCTATATTCCGGGAGGCCAGCTCGTCAAACATCCCCTGAATAAACGGCCGGACCGTTTCATTAAAAATCCGACCGTGAATGGCAATTTTCATAAAGGGTTCAGAAGCTCAGAAGTAAAACTGTGGAATTTCAGGTTTCAAGGTACCTGAGCAGCAGGTCTAACCTCTTCCTGTCGATGCTTTCTACAGGATCATTAGCATACAGCTCCTGGATATGATACCCATACCGCTCCAGGGTAGATACCACAGCGGTGATTTCTTTTTTGTTCAGCTTGAGCGTAAGCAGGGATTCCTCCCCGCCCGCACCCAGGTTTCTGGTCGTATAAAAGCTGCTGATGATCCTGACGCCATCCGGCTCGATCAGCCTGGCCAGCTCCGCCAGCGAATAATCCCGCTGGTCAATCTTCAGCACCAGCACCGCGCCGAGCTCCTGGACGCCCAGCAGGTCGGCAAAACGCTTCAGCATCTCTCCCACCTCGATGGTACCCGCAAAGGTAAGGTCATCCTGCAATACGGGGATCACCTCCAGGTCAAACTGGATGGCGATCCGCAGCAGCTCATACAGGTGCTGAAACTCACCGGCATAAAGCTCCGGGTGCAGCAGCGCAAGGTCAGCGATATGGGCGGCCGGATCGGCGATCTGCTCCATGATGTCGTAAGACGCGATTCCCTTGTACCCGGTCTCATCCACCACCGCAAGCTGGTAACACCTCAGCTCCTCCATCCAGTCCATAGCACTCCCGACCGAATCCGAAGGTTTCAGCGCGGGGAGCATGGGATCGATGAGATGAGAGGCTATCATGGCAGGGCCGTCTGTCAGTTATGTATCGTTTACGTCAGAAAGTCTCCTGTTGCTGCACCGCAGGCTCAGTTTCCGTCTGCAGGTGCACGGACAGGAACCGGTCCAGGATGACATTGAATTTATCGGGGTGCTCCATCATCGGGGCGTGGCAGCATTTGTCAATAAAATGCAGCTCCGAATCCCGGATGAGCCGCTTGAATTCATGCCCTACGTACGGAGGCGTGATGGTATCGTTCAGCCCCCACACCAGCAGCGTCGGCACCGTGATCTTGTGCAGCTCCCTGGCCAAGTTGTGCCGCTGCGCCGACTTTGCGATGCCCACAATGCTCATGCACTTGGGTATGCTGGTGGTTACCTCGAATACCTCATCCACCAGCTCCTTGGTGGCTACTTCCGGATCGTAAAAAGTGTAGGCCACACGCTCCCGGATGTATTCATAGTTGCCGCGTTTCGGAAAAGATCCCCCCATGCCGTTCTCAAAAAGCCCGGAGCTCCCGGTCAGCACGAGCAGCCGGACATTTTCCTGCCACTTCAGGGTATACAACAGCCCGATATGCCCCCCGAGCGAGTTCCCCAGCAATACCACGTTTTTTAACTTTTTCAAGGCAATGAAATTTTCCAGGTGTGCCAGCAAGGCCTCGAGACTGGCCTTCCTGATGGGGAGATCATAAATGGGCAAAACGGGAATCACCACCCGGTAGCGGTTCGAAAATTCATCAATTACACCGTCCCAGTTACTTAATGCCCCAAATAAACCATGCAAAAGCAACAGCGTCTCTCCAGTCCCCTCCTCAATATATTGAAAATCTTTTTCGGTTTTAACCTGGTATTTCATATGCTGTGATACTTATATTTTTTTGATATGCAATAATAACAAAAAATTGAAGCAATCGATCCAAAATGTTTGAAAGTATCTCTGCCGGGCTGCGGACAGGCCGCGTATCCCGGTGTGCGACCGCCTGCTAAATATCGGAATTTCGTAAAAAAATATCTAACATTTGTCCTCACTAAATTTGGGGATTTTGTATTATTTTTGTAAAATGAACAGTCACATTTTCCCCCATGAACCATATGAAGATCGCTAATTTTTACCATTTAACGCGAATCGTTATCATTTTTTTTCTGGCGGCGGGCCTGGAAATGTCCGGACAGCCCCCTGCCAACAGCTGGATCAACTATTCGCAGGATTATATCAAGCTGGTGGTTAGCGATTCGACCATCCACAGCGTAGACGTAAGCAGCCTGCCTCCTGCGTTTCAGAGCAACCCGGATAAGCTGCAGCTTTGGCACCGGGGCCGGCAGGTGGCCATCAAGCTGGCCGACGGCAACAGCACCATCCTGTTTTACGGGGTACAAAATGACGGCACTTCAGACGCCTTCCTGTATAAGAACCCGACTACCTTTCAGCCGGATCCCTCGCAGAGAACGGATCCCTATTTCAGCATCTTCTCCGACAAGAGCGCCTATTTCCTGACGGTGAGCGGAAGCACGGATCCCGCCGATTTCCTGAGGATCGCGGAGCCGGCGGCCTTACCGGTATCGGGCACCCCCGAGCCTTATCACTGGGCAACGGAGCTGAAAACATTCCGAAAAACCTATTCCTATACGGCACCATACAGCTTTGTCGCGCCAAACTATTTCCAGAGCTTCCTCCGCGACGGCAACGGCATTACCAGCATCATCCACGGTAAGCTGACCGGGCTCAGCGCCCAGTTTACCCTCGACCCCTACAATCCGCGTATCGTAGACGGAAGGGAGGTATTTGCAAACGGGGACCCCGTGCTGGATTATGACCTGAAGGACCTGTATGTAGATCCGGTAAACCCGGCCGCCCTGGCTCCGGAGGTCAGCCTCCTGCTCTACGGCAGGACTACCAACCAGAACAACATCACCGTCCAGATACTCGGGAATACCGGGTCCGTCATCAGGGACGTTGAGGACAATATCGTTTTCTCCGACTTTATCGGTTTCAGGAAAAATTTTACCCTGGATGTATCCGAGGGCAGCCCGGACGTGGATGTGGACAACAAGGTTAAAATAAGGCTTTTTTCCCACATCGAAACTTCAGCGA
>JBEBSO010000032.1:0-13194 GCA_040394275.1 Telluribacter sp. | reverse complement strand
GGGTTACCTGGCCTCCAGCTGTCCCCTGATTTCCCCGTTAGGAAAATCCTTCGTGTGGATATTTACATAATACAGCCCCGCTTTCAGCTCCTCTTCCTGGGTGGTTGTGAGCGTATCTGTAAATGAGAACGGGCTGGTAAAGGTAGTGCCGAAATCGATGACCACCGGGCCGGTCGTGTCTACGCCGCCGCGGTGAATATGCCAGCCGGTCAGCGAATCCAGGCCGGTATAGGTAATATTAAGCTTGAGAATGTTCTTTTCCTCGTTGTAATCCCCGGTTACGGCCCCCGTCGCAGTCGAATTGTTTGAGGGAATCTCGTTAGCCCCTGAAAGCACAGCCGACACGGTCAGGTTGGGTACCGGCGTCCCGTCGTCATCATCTTTTTTACATCCTGTAAATACCAGGATACATAACCCCATCCACGCTAACTTTTTCATACTTTCCTTGGTTAAAATTGGTTACTGAAATTAAGATGGTCATAGTGTACCAAAATAATAGTGCCGCTGCTCCCCCGGCGTGGAAAAGGGCGAAAACGGGTCGGCGGGTTGATGACAGTTGAAACATATTGGTGAAGATCTCCACATAATACGGCGGCGGGCTCCCGGGAAAAGAAAGGCCGGAAGTTTTCCTGCCCGAATCAATTCCGGGGAATGTTTGTTAAATATCCGGGCCCGGTTGCAACGGATGCCCTGAAAATGGGGTACCTTCTGGTTACGGCCCTTTTTTTCACTTATTTGCAGGAGGACCGAAAATAACCGAACTTCGCAGACTTTTAGAGGGAAACACGAATTATAGAAGTTACTGATTGATATGGCCCAAGTAATAAGCTGCTCCTTTTGCGGGCGCCGGAAGAACGAAGTCGAGCTGCTTCTTTCCGGTATCGATGCCCACATCTGCAACCACTGTATCATACAGGGACACCAGGTGGTGCTGGAAGAGACCTCCCAGAAGGAAGACAGAAAGAATAAGAAGTCTAAGCTCCCGAAGATCAGCCTGGTCCCGCCTGTCGAGCTGAAAAGATTCGTAGACCAGTATGTAATCGGGCAGGACGAAGCCAAGCGCGCGCTGGCGGTAGCCGTCTACAACCACTACAAAAGGCTGAACCAGCCCTCCACCGACGACGATGTGGTCATCGAGAAGGCGAACATCATCATGGTGGGAGAAACGGGGACCGGCAAAACCTACCTGGCCCGGATTATGGCCAAGATCCTCGAAGTTCCTTTCTGCATCGCCGATGCCACCACCGTTACGGAAGCCGGTTATGTAGGCGAGGACGTGGAAACCATCCTGACGAGGCTGCTGCAGGCTGCGGATTACAACGTTGAAATGGCGGAAAGGGGCATTGTCTACATCGACGAGATTGACAAGATCGCGCGCAAGGGCGACAACCCGTCCATCACCCGCGACGTCAGCGGGGAAGGCGTACAGCAGGCGCTGCTCAAGCTGCTGGAAGGCTCCGTCGTGCACGTGCCGCCGCAGGGGGGCAGAAAGCACCCGGAGCAGAAGCTGATCGCCGTTAATACGGAAAATATTCTTTTTATATGCGGCGGGGCGTTTGTCGGCATCGACCGTCATATCGCCAAGCGGATCAATACCCGGCCCATCGGGTTTACCAACGACTCGAAGATCGTGGAGATTTTCGACAAGGGAAACCTGTACCGGTACATTACCGCCCAGGACCTTAAGTCCTTCGGCCTGATCCCTGAACTTATCGGCCGCCTGCCGGTACTTACCTATCTCAACCCGCTCGACAAGGATACATTGAAGCAAATCCTTACAGAGCCGAAAAACTCGCTGATCAAGCAGTACCAAAAGCTCTTCACCATGGAGAATATCGAGCTGAAGTTTGACGAGGAGGTGCTGGATTATGTCGTCGAGCAGGCATTTACTTTCCGTCTGGGTGCACGCGGGCTCCGGGCGATCTGCGAGTCGATCATGACCGATGCAATGTTCGAGCTGCCTTCGCTTTCGGAGGTACGCGAATTCCGGATCACGCTGGAATACGCCAGGGAAAAATTTGAAAAATCATCTATGGCCCTGCTCAGCTCCGTGGCCTGAACATATTCTTTTTTGAACGGAAGCCGGAGCCATGCAGGTGGTTCCGGCTTTTTCTGTATAAAAAAATCACGCTGGCTTACAACCCATTGCGCGTGATGCAGCTCTTAGCCATATCACCACTTTTCATACAGTCATGAAAAAAATCACCATCCTTGCCCTGCTTTGCACGGCACTTCTGGCATGTGACGCCAGGAAAGAAGCCTTGCCCGAACAGCAGGGACCGCCTACATCCGCCGCCTACCGGCAGGAAACCCTTGTAAAGGCTTCCGATACCGAGCTTCACCTGACGGTGCGGGAAGTGAGGGACAGCAGATGCCCTATGGACGTGGTCTGTATTACCATGGGAAAAGTCGAAGTGGATTTTGCTATTTCGGACGGGACGCAGGAGACGTCCGTGACGGCCTCCCTGCAGGGAGACGACGGGAAATCCGGCAGGGCTGGATTCAGGCTCGGGAACCAGGACTACCTGCTGACCATCCGCGAAGTACTCCCCTATCCCAAATCAACCGAAAAGCCTGACCTGGCAGACTATAAGGTCAGCGTATACATCGGGAAAAAGTAAGGCCTGCGCCGGGTCCGGGAGCGAAGCAGGTACAAACTTCCGGACCCGGCAAAAAGAGATGGGAATTAACACAGAATGCGCTAATTTTGCGCAAATTCAATTGAAAGCTGTGTCAAAGCCTATTCTGGTCATCAAGTTCGGAACCGCATCCATTACCCTCCCTTCGGGCGAGCCCGACCGGGCCATTATCACGGGTGTGGCCCGGCAGGTAGCCAAACTTCATCCTTCCTACCATATCATCCTGGTCTCGTCCGGGGCCGTAGGTGCCGGCAAAGCGTATATCCGGGACTACAAAGGAACCATCACCCAGCGAAAAGCGGCTGCCTCGGTAGGCAATCCCCTGCTGATCGGCATCTATGCCGGCGAATTCGCCCCGTTTGGCATCCCCATCGCACAAAGCCTGTGCGAACGGCAGCATTTTGCCAACAGGCACCAGTTCCTGCAGCTCAAAAATACTTTCGGGGAACTCTGGAACAACGGCATCATCCCCATCGTAAACGAGAATGATGTGGTCAGCGACCGGGAACTCAAATTTTCGGACAACGACGAGCTCGCTACCCTCATCGCCGCGGGGTTCGGGGCAAAAGCGCTGATGCTGTGCACTTCCGTAGGCGGACTACTCGACAGTGAAGGGAACATCCTCCGCGAAGTAGACAATGTCAATGAAGTATTCCGGTTTGTAAAAGACGACAAATCACCGCTCGGGCTCGGCGGAATGGCCTCCAAGCTGACCTTTGCGAAGCTTGCTTCCCGAATGGGAATCCATGTAATTATATTTGGCATGAAGGAACCCGACGGCCTGCTTCACGCGTTGAATGGGGAAACCGGCACCGCCATCCTGCCTTACAGGAGCACCCTTTCCGCCCGCAACAGATGGCTGGGGTCAGGGGGGCTGATCGCCGGCAGGCTCACTATCGACGAAGGTGCGGAGAAAGCGCTCCGCAAACGGAAAAGCCTGCTGGCAGTAGGGATAAGGGAAGTCTCCGGCGAATTTGAAAAAGGAGAGGTCATTGAAATATGCAACCCGGCTTCCTCGATCATTGCCGTAGCCAGGTCGAGGGTTACCTCCGGCGAGATCACCTCAAACCTGAAAACGGTCAATTACGAGGTGGCGCACGCCAATGATATTGTATTGTTATAAACCCGGAAACCTGCCGGTCGGGCGTCCTGTTGCAAAAGCAAAAGGAGCTCCTGCAGGCACCCGTTATTATTCAGTGTAATGGAGTCTATTATTCATCTTTTACAGGATACGCAAAAAGCTGCCGCAGGCCTGCAGCAGCTTTCAGACACGCAGAACATGGCCATGATCCGGCTGATTGCCGAAAAGGTAAATGCCGGCAAGCCGCTGATCCTGGAAGAGAACAGGAAGGATCTGGAAGTGATGGAGGATGCCGATCCGAAAAAAGACCGGCTGCTGCTGAATGAGAAAAGAATTGACGACCTCGTCCGCAGCCTGCAGGAAATCGCCGCGCTTCCCAGCCCGGTCGGGCAGGTACTGGCCGAAAGGGATATCGAGCAGGGGCTCCATCTCAAAAAAATAAGCGTACCGCTTGGTGTGGTCGGGGTAATATACGAGTCCCGTCCCAATGTAACCCTCGATGTGGCCGCGCTCTGCCTCCGGTCCGACAATGCGTGCGTGCTGAAAGGCGGAAAAGAAGCGCATCATTCCAACACCGCGCTGGTGGGCCTGATTCACGAAGCGCTTACCGAATCAGGAGTGGATCCGGCTGCCGTTACCCTGCTTCCCACCGACCGGAAATTTGTCAACGAGCTGCTGACCGCCACCCGCTACGTGGACATCATTATCCCCCGCGGATCGGAATCGCTGATCCAGTTTGTCCGCCAGAACTCCCGGATCCCCACCATCGAAACCGGTGCGGGGGTCTGCCATACCTATGTCGACAAAACGGCTGACCTGGACAAAGCTGCGGACATCGTGATCAATGCGCGTGTATCCCGGCCTTCGGTCTGCAACTCCCTGGATACCGTCCTGGTAGACCGCGGGGTGGCCGGAGAATTTCTCCCCCGGCTGAAAGCCGGCTTTGTGAAATGGAATGTGGAGATATTCGCCGATGACGAAGCGCACGCCATCCTGCAAAAAGATGGGTACCCGTTTCTTGAAAGAGCAAAGCCGGAGCATTACGGGAAGGAATTCCTGGACTACAAATGTACCATTAAAACCGTGGACGGCCTGCAGGAAGCCCTGGACCATATCCGGGAATTTTCCTCCCGCCATTCGGAAGCCATTGTTTCCCGCGACCGGGATGCGATCGGCCGGTTCCTGAACCGGGTAGATGCCGCCGCTGTCTATGCCAACGCCTCCACCCGCTTTACTGACGGGGGTGTCTTCGGACTGGGCGCAGAAATAGGGATCTCCACCCAAAAACTGCATGCCCGGGGGCCTTTCGCGCTGGAAAAGCTGGTCACCGAAAAATGGATCATCGAAGGCGACGGGCAGGTCCGGTGGTAAACAGACAACCGTAAACCTCAGACCGCATGCTTCGGAGCACGATCATCCACCTGCGAATCCCGTTTTCCGTATTTCTCCTGCCGGTCTTCCTGTTTGCGCTAAGCCAATCGGGGAATGTCCGCGCTGCGGACGCCTGGGTGATCTTCGTTTTGCTGCACTTTTTTCTTTACCCGGCCAGCAATGCGTACAACAGCTACTACGACAAGGACGAAGGAAGCATCGGCACGATCCGGCAGCCTCCGCCGGTTACCCGCGCACTGCTCTACACCGCCTGGGCGCTCGATCTGGCGGCAGTTGTGATCGCGTGGATGGCCGGATTAAGTACCGTTTTTATTGTTTACCTCGTCGTTTACGGCTGCGTATCCAAAGCCTACAGCCATCCCCGCATCCGGCTGAAAAAATACCCGATCCTGAGCCTGCTGACGGTAAGCATTTTCCAGGGGTTGCTCACCTACATGGCCGTACGGTATGCGCTCGATCCCGTTCGCCCCGCTGCGTTCCTCCCTGCGGACACCTGGCTGCCGGCCGTCATCGCCACGACCAACCTGCTGGCGGTATACCCCATTACCCAGGTGTACCAGCACGCGGAAGACAAAAAAAGAGGAGACATGACCTTCAGCCGCATGGTCGGCGTGCAGGGGACATTCCTTAGCGCTGCCGCCTTCTTTTCCCTCTCTTTCCTGGGCTTCGCGGCCTATTTCCTTCTCAGGCAGCAGGAAAACAACCTGCTCCTGCTTACCGTGTGCATGAGCCCGGTCGTTCTCTTCTTCGCCGTCTGGTGGAGAAAAGTGGCCCGGCAGCCCTCGCTCGCCAACTATTCGAATACCATGTATATGAATACGCTGGCGAGCGTGTGCCTCAATATCTACTTCGGGCTGCTTTGTATCGGCAACATGCCGCTTTAAAACCCGAAGCTTATCCCCACCATGAAATTCCGGCCGGCCTGCGGGAAATAGAACTTCTCCTGGATCAGCGCCCCTCCGGCCACGTAGCCGTAGGTGTAGCCGTTGGACTCATACAGCTCGTTGAACAGGTTGTTCAGGAGGAAGCTCAGCTGCAGCTTCCTGACTCCCCGGGGAGCCAGAGACAGCGCGGCCCGGATATCATTTGTCAGGTAAGCGTTCAGCTTCCGGTCGCCTGAAGAGGTGTTGTCCAGGTACTGGGCGCCTACATATTTGGTGAGCAGCGCCAGCTCCAGGTTTTTTACCGGCAGGAACGCCAGCTGGCTTGCGCCTGTCACACCGGGAGAAAAGGATATATCTGAATGGCCGTGATTCGTGACGTCGTAGCCGTCGTGGTCGTAGTTGAAGACAAACGCGCTGAAATTCCTGATCTTGTTGCGGCTCAGGGTAAGGTTGCTGTTCCATTTCAGCTGCCGGCTGATTGTCCAGGCCCCTTCCAGCTCGATACCCAGCCGGTAGCTTTCCGGAACATTCACCCTGATGGCGCTTCCCACGTCATTGAGCTCCCCGGTCAGCACAAGCTGGTTCTTATAGTTCATGAAGTACGCATTGGCGCTGAAGGCCCAGGCCGGCTGCTGAAGCCGGAGCCCCGCTTCCCAATCCTGCAGCGTCTCATGCCTCGGCTGCTCACCGGGCCAGGCGTCCACGAAATCATTGCGGTTGGGTTCCCGGTTGCCCACGCTGAACGAAGCGTATACCGAGCTGCCCCCTTCATCCAGGAGGTAATTCAGGCCCACTTTGGGATTCAGGAAAGTCATCCGCTTGTCCACATCCAGTGTCTTCAGATCGCTGTCAGTGCCGTCCACGTGATAATCTACCTGCCGGACCTGGAGGTCGCCGTAGGCATTCAGCCTGCCGGTAAACTGGTAGTAGGCCTTCGCGTACAGGTTCATATCGGTTTTTAGCCCCTGCCCGGAATAGTACCTGTGCCGGGTGTCGCCCGTGCTCGCGTAGCGCGCCCAGATCACCTCCCCGTAGTGCTGTCCTTCGTAGCGGTTCAGGCCGCCGCCCAGGTTGAAGGTGAGCTTTTTAAAGCGGTTGTAGTCCAGTGAGAAGGTGGTTCCGTAGAAATGGTTGTCCAGCCACCTCCGCCTGACCAGGTCCGTTCGGGTAATCGTATCGTTCCCGGTGACAACAGCCGGCAGCAGGTACTTGCTGAGCTTGTCGTTGTCCTTATATTGTTCGTAATATCCCTTCCCTCTCACGTAAAACCCGTTGAGATTGAGCGTCCACCCTTCCGAAAGCGAATGGGAGGTAATCAGCTGGTACTGGTCCTGCTGGTAGTTGTCCGTTTCGTTTTCATACAGGTACGCGTTGTATCGCCGGCTGTCCGAAGCCAGGAGATGCTGCGCATCCCGCTCATTCAGCCCGTTGTTGCCGATGTAGGCCAGCATGCCCTCCCGGTCGTTGCGGAGCCGCGCCTCCGGTACGCCGTTCCATGCCTGGTAGGTCTTCTCGGCGCCCGAAAATACATTGAGACGTACAAAGCTCTTCTTCCCGAAATATCCCCCCGACAGGTAAAAAGATTTCAGGGCGGAGGAAGCGCGATCGACAAAACCGTCCGAACTCACCCTGGACAGGCGTGCGTCCACGGTGAATTTTTCATGCAGCAGGCCCGACCCTACCTTGACGGTGTTCTTGAAAGTATGGAAAGAGCCATAGGAGCTGTTTACCTCGGCGTACGCTTCCCTCCGGAACTCGTTGGTATTGATGTTCATCGTGGCCCCGAAAGCGCCCGCCCCGTTGGTCGAGCTCCCCACTCCGCGCTGGACCTGGATGCTGCTCACCGATGACGCAAAATCAGGCATGTTCACAAAAAAGGTGCCCTGGCTTTCCGGATCATTGTAGGGTATGCCGTTGATCGTCACGTTGATGCGGGATGCATCCGACCCCCGGATCCTCAGGCCGGTATAGCCGACCCCGGCCCCTGCATCGGAAGTAGTCACCACCGAGGGTGAAAAATTGAGAAGGACGGGCAGGTCCGCGCCGAGGTTTTGTCTGGCGATGTCTTCCGCGCTGATGTTGCTGTAGGCCATACCTGCCCGGTCGCTTATCCTCGTCGCGCTTACCACTACCTCGTCGGCCTGGTAGATGCTTCTTTTCAGGCGAAGCGGTCGGTCGGGCTGCACCTCGCCGGCCGGCACCTTCAGGGTTTCATAGCCGACGTAAGACACCTCGACCACCTCTGCGCCGGCAGGGACATTTCTCAGTACAAATCTGCCTGACTCATCCGACCGCGTGCTCCCGGTGCCTCCCGCCTTAACGGTGGCGCCGGGCAGCGGGTGTTCGCTTTCGGCATCGATGATACGGCCCTGCAGCAGGCGCTGGGCCAGGGAAGGCGATGCGGTGGAAACAAAAATTGTCATCGCCAAAAGACAGGTCGAAACTTTTCGCATTGCGAGTATAAAGTTTTCGAACAGGCAAGGGGCCAACCTATCCTTCGTGTAAATAAATAAACCGATTTACGAGAATCCGGCAAACAAACAGCATGCAAGATAAACTCATTCCCTTCGCCGGCATTACCCGGAGCAGGTTCTGTGGGTATGATCTCAGCCCGTTCGGTAGGGCACCCCTATAAGAGATTACGTCGCAAAGTTATATAGAAATAACCTTATCAAAAAACTAATTCTTTTTTTTGCCGGGCGCGATCAGCACTTCGGTGATCCGGTTCAGCTCCTCCACCTTATGGGCAAAGTCGCCCTTCAGCAGCTCCCTGACCTGGTTGAGCCGGAGCATGGCCGACTCCAGGTTATCGGGAAGCGCCTCCGACAACACCTCCCTGAGCCGCTTGGCCAGTGTCGGCGACAACCCGTTGGTAGAAATCCCCAGCTTGAGATTCCCTTTCCTGACCACCGAAGACAAATAAAAATCACATTCAGCGGGCGTATCCGCAACGTTCGCAAGCAGGTGCCGGGCACGGGCCAGCGCTTTGATCCTGCGGTTTTCCCCGTGGTCGCCGGTAGCGACGATCACCAGGTCCTTTTCTTCCAGGTCGGATGCCTCGAAAGGCCTGTACAGCAGGGTCACCCGCCCGGAGGCTTCGGCAATGCTTTGTATTTCGGGCCGGATATCAGGAGCAACCAGCGTGATCATGGCCCGGGGCGAATTGGTGACGACAGCCTCCATTTTCTCCAGGCCTACCTTACCGCCGCCTACTATCAGCGTATGCAGCTCCTCAAGCTTCAGGAAAACAGGAAAGAGATGATTCATGGCCAACCCGGTGTGTTATCGTTCCTCTTCTCCGAACAGGTGCCTTTCGAGGTCTTCCATACCCCCTTCCCCGGTCACGTACAGCTCCCCCGGCTTTGTCCGCTGCCCGGGCCTGACCGAGAGAAAGCCTTCGTACTGGCCGGGAGAAATGATCCGCAGATCCAGGGCACGCTGCAGTACGGCCGGGAAGGGAACTTTGAAATAGTCTGCGATATCTCCCGCCATCGCCGGGCCTATCTTGCTCACTTCGGAATGAAAAAAAGTACTTACCTCTTTCGAAGGCATCAGCACTTCAGACACAATGGCCAGAGCTCTCCCTTCCAGCGATTCCCTCGCCGGGTAAGTCGGGGACAGCCCCAGGATCACCGTCAGCAGGTATATGGAAAAATTCCTTTCGTTCCCATCGGCCGGATCGGGGACAACCACCCATCCCTGCTGCCTGTATACCGCGGCAAATCCTTTAAATCCGGCTTCGGTATCCTGCAGCTTCGCTATTTTGACCACTTCCGGGTAGGGAAGCCTGTAACCGATATGACGGATAATATCCTCTGCAGGGGATACGTCGCGGTGGTCGCCGGAGGGTTCCAGCGTCCATTCTTCGCGGAGCAATCCTTCAAAAATCTTTTCGGAAGCCACCCGGTTTTCCTTCTCCCCGAAGCAGTAAACCATCCTGTCGCCACGGGCGGTGAAATCAAGAGGGAGTTGATTTTTCGCTTGCTTTTTTGCCATTTTTACAACGGGATAGAAGCTTCCTGGATCCGCTGCCGGAACGGCGCTTTACGGCAGCGGATCCGCCTGCCCGGCCAACAGGCAGGCTGCACGCCCGGCTCCGGAGTTTCACAGAAAAAACTGAACATATTTAAACAAATATCCGGTCATTACCAAATCTGCACCCGGCTCTTCTACTTTTTCCATTCCAGTGTCCGGAGCAGGTGCATCATGTCCTTGTGCAGGTACTCGATCACCGGGGCCAGCGAGTCATTTTTCACGGCTGAAGAAAGGTATACCGCCCCGCGCAGGTAGTTCCTGACGCTGTCGGTCGTATAAAACTGGTACGGGCTCGGCACATCGCCCAGCAGCCGGAACAATGCCGCTTTTTTCCCGTTTTCCAACGTAACCACCTGCTCCTGGACGGCCGAGGCCCGGATGTGGTGTTTGCCGCTCAGCTTGTACGCGTCGTCTATGAAATCCGACAGGCGGCGGGGATCATTTCTTACTTCCTTATAGGTGAGCTGAATATTGGCATTAAACCGGGGATAGTGGACAAAAATCCAGTTGGGCTCCTGAGGAGCAAAGGAGTCCGGGAGAATGACGGCATATTCCGACATCTCAAACCGGTAGGGGTATCGGTCGTCCAGGTTGCGGTACCGGTGGGGAGGCAGGTAAATCCGGTTGTAACCTTTCGGCTTGGGCACGTACCCGGTCTCGTCCGTACCGCCGCAGCCCGTCACCAATAAGGTCACGACCAGTAAACTGGTAAGATAGCGGATCATAAGGCAGGTCTAATCATTTACCAAAGGTAAACGAAAAACACCGCCGATCCCACTATCCTACCCGCCAAAAAATCTGCCCGGCCGGTCTATTCCACGGTGACGGACTTGGCAAGATTCCGCGGCTGATCCACGTCCCTTCCCCTCAGCACCGCTATGTAGTAAGACAGAAGCTGCAGCGGGATCACCGATAGCAGCGGCACCAGCAGATCGTGTGTCCGGGGCACTTCTATCACGAAATCCACCATGAGGGGGATCAGGCTGTCGCCCTCCGTCACAATGGCGATCACCCGGCCCTTCCTGGCCTTGACCTCCTGTATGTTGGAGACGATCTTGTCGTAGGAACTGTCTTTGGTAGCGATGAAGACAACCGGCATGTCCTCGTCGATCAGCGCTATGGGGCCGTGCTTCATCTCGGCAGCGGGGTAGCCTTCGGCATGGATATAGGAGATCTCCTTCAGCTTCAGCGCGCCCTCCAGCGCCACCGGGAAGTTCAGCCCGCGGCCAAGATAGATAAAGTTGCCCGCATAGGTAAAAATAGAAGCGATCTCCCTGATCTCTGCAGCGCTTTTCAATACCGTTTCGATTTTTGACGGGATGGTATCCAGCTCTACCAGCAGCTGCCGGTACAGGCTCTCCGGGATGTTGCCTTTCAGCCGCGCAACGGCAATCGCCATTTGCGTAAGCACT
The DNA here is from genome assembly GCA_040394275.1 of Telluribacter sp. Classification (GTDB taxonomy): domain Bacteria; phylum Bacteroidota; class Bacteroidia; order Cytophagales; family Spirosomataceae; genus JBEBSO01. Next base: position 1,751 of record JBEBSO010000032.1, on the reverse strand, counting down.
GTCACCTGCGCGGTAAAAGCCTTGGTGCTGGCCACGCCGATTTCGGGACCGGCATGGGTAAAAGCGCCGGCGTGCGTCGCCCGGGCTATGGAAGACCCCACCACGTTGCACACGCCGAATATCAGGGCGCCTTTTGACTTCGCCAGCTCGATGGCCGCCAGCGTATCCGCGGTTTCCCCCGATTGGGATATGGCAAGCACAATGTCGTTTTCGTGAATGACCGGGTTGCGGTACCTGAACTCTGAGGCATACTGCACTTCTACGTTGATCCTGGCGAGCTCCTCGAAAATATACTCGGCCACCAGGCCTGCATGCCAGGACGTCCCGCAGCCCACGATCACGATCCGCTGGGCTTCGGCGATGTTGCCGAGGTAGTTGGCCAGCCCGCCCAGCTGCAGGTGCCCCAGGTCGGCGTTGAGCCTCCCGCGCATGCTGTCGGCAATCGACCGGGGCTGCTCGAAAATTTCCTTCAGCATAAAATGATCGAACCCTCCCTTCTCGATGGCATCCAGCTCCAGCTCGACCCGCTGGATGTAGGGAGCCTTTTCCCCTTTGTCCATGGTGAAGATCCGCAGGCCGTTCTTCCCGGCCACGGCAATCTCGTAGTCATCCAGGTATACGACATCTTTGGTGTACTCGATGATGGGCGTAGCATCCGATGCAAAGAAAAACTCGTTGTCGCCTATCCCGATCACCAGCGGGCTTCCCTTCCGGGCGGCGATCAGCTGATCCGGCTGCTCCTCCGACGCCACCACGATCGCATACGCACCCACCACTTCGTTCAATGCGAGCCGAACGGACTCTTCCAGGCTATGGCCGGTTTCCGCTTGAATGTCCTCGATGAAATGAATGAGCACCTCCGAATCGGTTTCAGACCGGAAGGTGTGCCCCTTCTGCAGCAGCTTGGTGCGGATGGCATCGTAGTTTTCTATAATCCCGTTGTGGATAATGGCCAGCGAGCCGTCGTTCGAATAGTGCGGGTGCGCGTTGGCATCGTTGGGTTCCCCGTGCGTCGCCCAACGCGTATGTCCCATCCCCGTGGTGGCAGGCAGCGCCTTGCCTTCCAGCCCTGCCTCCAGCGCGGCAACCTTTCCTTTCTTCTTGTAAATGTTCAATAATCCATCTCCCAGCAACGCAACCCCTGCGCTGTCATAACCCCGGTACTCAAGCCGTTTCAACCCTTTGATAACCAACGGGTACGCTTCACGATTCCCAACATAGGCGACAATTCCACACATAGCGATTATTAATTTTTTTTAATAAATAAACTTATTTAAGTCTAAATATATCAAATCCATATTTTACAATACAACTATTGAGGACACAAATATTGAAAACTTATTTTCCGAAAAAGGCGGCCCGGAGAAGGCAATGCGGGGAGAGGCGCCTCGCCAAATTTTATTTTGCGCAGAAGGAGATCCGGGTGACCGGATCCCGGGTTTTGAAAATATCCACCGAAAAAGTATCGCTACAGTCAATAAAGGGATTTAAGTGCAGAATAATATTCTGTTTTGAAGGGAAAATCATGCGGCAAACACGGTAAAGCCTGGTTTCAGCCGGGACGTACCCGGCTGCGCGCACGTCCCGGGCAGCAAAGCGAATAAGCCTGTCGGTATGGAGACGAAAACGGTGCTCCCGCTGATACTGAACGAGCTGATGCAGAGGCCGCTTTGAGCCTTTCCAATGGACATTGCATCCCTTCAAACGAAGCGCGCCTGAGCGGAGAGATCCGGGGGATCTCTCCGCTCAGG
>JBEBSO010000031.1:0-13259 GCA_040394275.1 Telluribacter sp. | reverse complement strand
GCAACGGGCAGAGCAGCTCATTTACAAATAATGCCAATACGATTACATTGGACGGGTTCTTCGTATATGGAGCCAGCGTGTTTTACAATGCGCTCAAATACAGGATCGGTGCTAAAATAGATAATATAGGTGACAAAAGGTATTACACGTTTAACTCCTGGCTGCTTCCCGGGCAGCCCAGGATGTACGCCTTCAATATTACCTATCGATTCTAAGGCAGTAGAGTACCTGGTGTATAAGCACAACCCCGCCGGGGTTGTGCTTATAGCTGGCGGCCTGTCGTGAACCGCGATGATAACTTGTTAAACCGATACAACTGATGAAGCCGCGTACCGCTGATACCCCTTTGAAAGGAGGTAAGACCCTATTTGCCAGAATAGTGGCCTGGATCCATCTGTGGCCGAGCCTGATATCCGCGCTGATCCTCATTTTCGTATGCCTTACCGGAACGATTATCGTCTACTGCGACGAGGTCATTGATTTCGTTAACCGCGATGCGCTGTATGTGAAGGAGGTAAAGCAGGAAAAGGTCCCGGCGGAGCAATTGCTGGTCAATTTTAGAGAGGCATATCCCAAACGCAGGAATCCGGGCTATATGGTCGCGTACCGTGACCCGGCGCGGACGGTCAAGTTCAATTCATTCGAGCCGGGGAAAGGCCTGAGCTTCGTGTACATGGATCCCTATACCGGAGAAGTAGTAAAGGAGGACCGGACCATTTACTTTTTTTACGTCACCGCGCACCTGCATAATTCCCTTTTGTGGCATGGGCCGGGCAACTGGATCATTGACATCGCCACCATTATTTTCCTCATAGAGCTCATCACCGGGCTGATCCTGTGGTGGCCGGCTAAATGGACAAGGGCTACCAAAGAAGCGAGCTTTACCATCAAATGGAAAGCCCGGTTTAAACGGCTCAACTATGACCTCCACAATGTGCTGGGTTTTTATGCCCTGGCCATCTCACTCGTTCTGACGGTCACCGGGCTGATCATTGCCTTTCATCCCCTGGCCGAATTTACGATACGCGCCTTTGGCGGCGACCCGGGTCATGAGTGGGAAAAGCAGCTCACGCCGTTTGATGCCTCGCGGCAGCCGGCGGCGCTGAACACTGCACTCGAGCGGGCTTTTGCCGAAAATCCCGGCAAGGACGCTATTCAGGTGGCTACCTACCGGATGGATTCGGCCGGGCACTATTCGATCAATGTGGCGAAGCGTATCGGCCTGAAGAGCTGTGAGGATTGTCAGGCACAGGTCATCGATCGATATACGGGCAGGCCCATCGATATCCCGCGCTCCGGAGCCCTGCATGAAGCGGTCGAGAATGCATACTGGACGCTGCATATGGGAACCTGGATGGGGCAGGTAGGCAAATTCGTCACTTTCGCGGGCGGTTTGATCGCAACGAGCCTGCCCATGACCGGATTTCTGATCTGGTGGGGGAGGAGAAAGAAAAAAAAGAGCCGGTCATCCCCGGCGCGCTCTAGGGCCCGACAGCTTTCCCGATAGGCGCAGACCGGCTGTTTACCGCTACGCGCCCTGAAAAGCCCTCGGCTTCGATGACATAAGCCACAAACGTCAGTTTTTCCTTCTTGTATCCGGGCGGTATGGTATAGGTGAAGGATTTGGAGTAGGTGCCGTTTTCTGCCAGGTTCCCAATCGGGTCGCCAAAATAGTTTTCGCACAGAAAGGCCCGGAGCACGTCGTGATGCTGATAGTTTTCGATCCATTGCTGGCTGCCGTCGACCAGGTCGGCCTGTCGGTAAGGGAGATCGTTTTCCAGCACCAGCGCTGCCAGGCGATAATTTCCGGACGCTTTTCCCTTGTTGAAGACTTTGACGTCTACCCGGGCAGTCTGATTGTCCACCAGGGTGGACGCGAGTTCGATTCCTATGCTGGTTTTTGTCTTCAGCCGTGTAAGAAAGCCTATTCCTTCCGGATCGAATGTGCCTACGGTGACCAGGTCGTCCCGCTGGTCGACGGTAACGCCGGGATACCCCGTAACGCCATAAAAATAGTTTTGAAATGGTTTGTAGCCTTTAAATTCCATAGGATCGTCTTCCTGCAGGCGACCGTGGACGCTTACGATATCTATCCTGCCCGGGTGGGTCCGCTCCGAAATTTCCTTCAGCGTGTTCGTGACTCTCGGGCAGTACACGCAATCGAAGGAGACAAATTCCATGATCAGGACATTTTTAGTAAAATACCCGGTGTCGGGTAAAGGCTCCTCGTCGTTGCCCTGCGGACCGGTACCTTTTGTGCATGCCGCCAGCAGGAGAATCAATGTCAGAGCACTCAGCGTTTTTGTGGTTCTTTTCATCTGTTTGTTTTTATTTGATTCGGAATGTATCTGCTGGAGTATTGGTTTAAAATGATGAGGTAACAGACAGGTTAAAGCCGGTGTAGGCCGGCAGAAGCTGGCAGATACCGCCGACGCAGACAAGCCCTTCCCTGTTTCTGGCGTAGCTGAGAGAAACACGGCTGCGTGAAAAGCTGTAGCTGCCCCCGGCATTGTAATAGTGCGTGCCTGCGCTGCCGTAGTTGTACATATCGCCCGCAAAAAAGGCAAGGGCATCGGACGGCGTAAATTCCGCCTGGATTGCTGCCCAGTTTTTCTGATAGTCCCTGCTCCAGAGATGCTGGAGCGTAATCCGGGCTGACCGGGTTGCACCGATCTTCCGGGTCACATCGGCCACGGCGGCCTGAGATACGTACTGCGCGTTTTCCTTACCGGTCAGCAAAGGGTTGTATACCTGGGCTGCATATAAAAAGTGGATCGTCGTTTTTTCACCCGTTTTTTTTTCGAGGTCTGCACTTATGTCACGGAAGTACCGCGTCCGGCCCCTGGCAAAGAAAGCGTAGCCCTGTTCGGCGTTTCCTTTGAGATTGTAGTAGGCGGAGGCATTGAATGCAAGCTTTGTGCCGTATTTCCCACCCAGCAGACTGCCTTTTTTAATCCTGTACCGGAAATCAAACTGTCCGCCGGTTTCCTGTTCACCCACCGCCCGATGGGGGAGCAGTCCGGGAAGGGCGTATTCGTATTGCCGCGTCAGTGCGGGCAGGAAGTTCAGCTCGCGTCCGATCCCGGTAATGCCCCGGGAACTGCCCAGCTGCATGTGTTCCAGGCGGCGCAGGGTGAGGGTGCTCCCCAGTCCAGGCGAAGCATAGGAGATTCCGACCAGCAGCGCGCTGCCGTCTTTTGGTATGAAGTTGTTGTAGGCGGCAGGATCTTTTGTCTTGTATGCGTATTCGCCGTTTACGGAGAAGTTGCGGCGGCCCCAGTTGGCACGGAATGCATACGCATTTACGTGGGCAGGGATATCTGCCTGGCCGGCATAGCTCAGGTATCTGTTGATAAAGCTGACTTCAGTAGTCAGCGTGGTGCTGGTGAAGTGAAGCAGGGGAGCGAGGTCGGCCTCCACGCTTGCGCCCTTTACAACGGTGGACGAATTGTCCATGAATTCACGGGGCCGGCCCGCAAAGGCGCGCAGGCGCAGCACACGCCCCGGCGAATAGGCGAGGCGGATGCCTTCCACTGATGTATTCAGGCCCAGGGTACGCTCTTCATAGGCCCGGAATATCAGACCGTTGCCGAACTGATCGTAGAAGTCGCCGGCTGTAATGTGCAGGGAACTGTCTTCGAACGACGCATATTTAAATGCCAGTTTGTTGCCGTGCAGCTCCCCGGGAAGGCCCTGCAACACAGGCAGGTAGGCTTCGTAGCGGATTCCTGCTTTCAGCTTCTGATGCGTGTAATCCATTTTGAAATAGTTGTTGGATCCTATCCCCTGGTCCGGGGGCACTGCCCGGGTCTGTTTGTCGTCAAAGTAAAAGATGGTTTGGGTTTCGGCGCTTCCCGAAAGAAGGCCCTGGGCTGCCAGGCGCAAATAGAACCCGGAGAGAATGATCAGGCAGGAAAATACGCTTATTATCCTTTTCATTAAAGGTTTCGGATGATTTCCATCACTTTGTTTTCACCGCCTGGATTATACCCGACCCTGGAATATACCAGGTTGCCCTTCTGGTCAAAAATGAAAAGATGAGGGATGGCATTGACATTCATGGCCCGCTTCAAATCCTGGTTTTTGTCTACAAGGATCGTAAACGGCCATTCGTTTGCAGCTACATAGGCCCGTACCTTAGAAAGGGAACGGCTGTCGTCGGTAGACACGGCCAGGACTTCAAACCTGCGTTCATCCTGCCATTTTTCCCATTGCTCCGTAAAGGCTTCCAATTCCTGCAGACAGGGCTTGCAGGTGGTAGACCAGAACGTAAGCACGATAGGGCGGCCGTTTTGGGGAAGGGCAGCCGTATTTACGATCTCTCCTTTGAGATTTTCAAGGCGCAGCGAAGGAAGGCGGCGCTGTCCGGCTGCGGACAGCGTCACGCTGCTGCTTATGAAAAGGAGAAGACAGACCTTAAGGTACATGAACATGGCCCCCTCCGCCGCTGCCGTCTCCGGCTTTCATGGTGACATCCGATTCTACCTTCCCGATTTGCCCCTGCGTGTCGGTCACCTTGAGCTGAAAGCTGTAGTCGCCCAGCGCGAGATCTTCCGGGAGCAGCGGGTAGTCGTGAAAGTCCGCTATAGCTGTCTGGCCTGAATAAGGCGTAGTATATTCCTTTGTAAAGCTGTAGTTTCCGTACCCACTTTTCTGGCGGATTTCCAGCTCGATTTTCCGGACGGCAGCTGGTGCGATGATTTTTGCCTCAAAATGTGCTTCCTGGCCTGTATACAGGGTTCTGTCATCGACAAACTGGGCCGAGCCGAGCTGGAGCAGCTGTATGGCCGGCGCGCGCGGGCTGCTTTCCTCTTTGGTGCAGGAGGGGAGCGCAATCGAAACGAGCCCGATGAAGAAGAGCAGGATCGGGCGTAACTGGTTCATGTTCATGGTCTTTTTGTATTAGCGTAAAGAATATTTTCAGCGCCCGGCAGGAGGCGGACTTCTCAAAAACTGATGGGCACGGCCGATCCCGGAGGGATCGGGCCATGCCCGGTTAGGTTGGGTATGGATGTCTGCCGTTCGGCGTTAATATCCCGGGTTTTGTGCAATACCCAGGTCGTTTCCGGATAGACCTTTCGGTATCGGGAAACGGTAAAATTTACCGCTGATCCGGTCGGTTTTCGAATGCAGGTGCTTGTAGATCTTGGCAAAAAACGGGTAGTTGGTTTTCACACCTGTAGCGCCGCTGTTTTCCGGACCGAACTTGGCCACTTGTGACTCGACCGACTTGTAGTCGTCTTTGTAATATTCAAAAGCAGGTACTTCGGCAAGCACTGTGCTGACCAGCTTCCGCCACCGGGTGAGGTTGGACCAGTGTCTTTGCTCGAAATAGAGCTCGTGGTACCACTCGTCTTCGAGGTCTTTCTGGGTCAGCGTGGTGAGGTTGCCCAGGCCCGCTCTCTGGCGAAGCTGGTTGACAACCTGGGCAGCTTCTGCCGCTTTGCCCAGCTGCAGCAGCGCTTCGGCTTTGATGAGCAGCACTTCGGCATAGCGGATCTCGATCCGGTTGATGTTGTTCGGCTGTCCGGCCTCGGACCCCGGTGCTACGTCTCTCAGCGCAGCCGAGCTGTTGCGGTGCACGAACTTCCCGATCCGCGGCGAGGTGACAGGATATATATAGTCGTATCTCTTGTAGTCTGTCGGCTTCGCCGGACTGCTTGTTGCCACCCGCTCATCCTGGTTGTACAACTGGGTGAAGAGGGAGTAGTGCTTACGCTTGTCGCTGTCCGAAAAGCGATCGAGCAGGGTCACGTCAGCAGGGCCGATGTGGTTGTCTGCGTACAGATCGAAGCGGAACGTAAAGGGGCAGTGTGTCTGGTGGTTACCCTGGGCGTCCCCGAGTCCGTCCCCGTCGTGGTGGATCGTAAAGACGTGCTCGGCAGAGCGGTTTTCAGCAGGTACACCGAAGTTGCTTTCGAAGTCGGCTTCAAGCTTGTAGTTGCCGCTGTTGATAACCTTGTCGGCGTATTCTACGGCTTTCTGCAGTTTGGCCTGGTCCCAGGTAGCGGCAGCAGGGTCTTTTTTGGTGGTAGCGATGGCTGCCAGTTCGGCTTGCGAAAGCGGTTTGCTGGCCCACGTCAGGTAGGCCCTGGCAAGGATGGCGTTGGCAGCACCTTTGCTGGGATTGGAGCGGATCTGGTCATAGCCCGGAAGCTCGGCTTCGGCCTCGGTCAGGTCTTTTACAATCTGTGCGTACACGTCGTCGATCGGCCGGCGGGTAGTGCGCTCCGGCTGAGTAGCGGAAGTCTTCAGTATCAGCGGCACCTCTCCCCAGAGATTGGTAAGATAGGCGTACCCGAGCCCACGGATAAATTTGGCCCTTCCGCGGGCGGTCTTGATGGTCGCTTCCGACAGGTTGACGCCCACGTAGCTTGAATCGGCCTTTTCGATGGTCCGGTTGGCTTCCCCTATACTCACATACAGGTAATTGAAGATTTTGGTCGGGTACCAGTTGTTGACATCCAGGTTAAACAGGCTGACCAGGGGGCCTGCTTCCGTGTCCGCTCCTTCGAAGCTGACGGTGTGCTCGGTAGCTGATTCCAGCAGGAACGAGAACGACGAGCTGAGGCGTTGCCATGGCGGGTACGCGGCGTTGGCCGTGGCCAGCGCCTCCTGGTCTGATTTCCAGGAGGACTCTCCGGTGATAACCGTAGGCGGTGTTTCGGGGGCATTCTCCTTGCAGGAGAAAAGCGCCAGCGAACCTGCCGCAACAGCTACGGCAGCTGCATAGTTAAAGTGCTTTTTCATTTTGGTGAATTTGAAAGTGAGAAAAAAAGAAAAGATTGCTAAAACGAGACATTGAGCCCTGTGAGGAAAGTCCTGGGCATCGGAAAAGTGCCGAGGTCTGTTCCTTTGGCTATTTCGGGGTCATAGCCCTTGTAGCCGGTAAGGGTGAGCAGATTCTGGGCCGTTGCAAATACGCGCAGCCTGACGGGTAGTTTACGGGTAGTGTTGGTTCCCCGCCCCAGGGAGTACCCCAGCGTCAGCGTCCTGAGGCGCACATAGGAGGCGTCTTCAATATAGCGGCTGTCCAGTTCGGACGTGAGCGGTACAGCCGTAATGCGCGGTACGGTTGCCGACGGATTACTCTCCGTCCAGCTGTCCAGCAATGCCGAAGAGGCATTGTAGGCATCGTTGGGCAGTTCCAGGTAGCGCCTCAGCTGATTGTATACGCTGTTCCCGCTGGTGCCCTGTACCAGGAAAAACAAGTCGAATCCCCGGTAATTGAGCGATGAGGAAAGCCCGTATATCAGGCTGGGCTGCTTGCTGCCGATAACGGTCCGGTCGTTGACATCGATATGATTGTCGCCGTTCAGGTCGCGATAGAGCGGGTCTCCGGGTTGGAGAAGTGTATAGGACGGTGTGGTCGGCAGGGCCGAAACATTGTCGTTCTTTTGAACCACCCGGTCAAATACCAGCCCGTAATACGAGCCCAGCGGCTGTCCGACACGCAGGATCTCGGTTCCGAGAACCTGTTCGTTTGCCCCTCCGAAAAGTTCCGTAACCCGGTTGATGTTACGGGCGATGTTCCCGTTGACGGACCATTGTAAGCGGTGCGTGTTTAGCAGGAAGGCATTTACGGAGAATTCTATTCCCTTGTTTGTCAGGTGTCCTACGTTGTTGAGCTGTTCGTTTTCCTCTCCGAGCTTGGGAGGGATGCGCAGCAGCAGGTCGGAGGTCTTTTTGTAGTACAGGTCGGCGGTAGCGGTGATCCGGTTGTTGAGAAAGCCCGCGTCGAGACCGAGATTGTACTGGGAGGTACTTTCCCATTTCAGGTTTTCATTGCCGGTGTTGCCCACCCGGTAGGCCACGCCGCCGCCGTAATGTACGGCTTCCAGAAACCGAACATATTCATAGTCCCCGATTTCCTGGTTGCCGACGCTGCCGGCGCTCGCCCTGAGCTTAAGATTGCTGACCAGGTTTACGTCGCGAAGGAACGCCTCTTCATTTATATTCCAGGAAAGCCCGATCGAGGGAAAGATTCCCCACTTGTGATTTTTGGCGAAGCGGGTGGAATAATCAGTCCGGAAGTTGGCGGTAAGGTGGTAGCGGTCCAGCAGTGAATAGTTGACTCTGCCCAGGTAAGAATACAGCTTACTGTCCGTAGCGCCGCTCCTGATCGGACTGGCGCCGTAAGGCTTGCCGTCCTGCAGGTTGTTTACTCCGAGGTCTTCATTTGTGAATTTCGAGCTCAGCGTCGAGAGGAAATGGGAACGTGTGGCCTGGTAGGTCGCGCCGCCCAATACGTCGATAGCGTGTGCGGCGCCGAACTTCCGGGTATAGTTGAGGGTAAATTCGGTCAGCAGTATTTCTGTGCGCTTGTTGCCGATGCCCCCGATGCCCTCGGGCTCCAGCCCGATGGCGGTGTAGGAAGGAGAAAAATAGTTTTGCGTAGCATGGCCGATGTTGCTGCCCACGCTGAGCTTTGCCGTCAGGTTTTCCAGTGGCTTATACTGGGCGTAGACGTTGCTCAGAAAAGACGTGTACACCGTATTGGCCGTGCTGTTGACCAGGTCGGAAATGGGATTGGCCGTGGTTTGTCCCTGGCGCAGGTAAGCGTATTCATAGGGATTGGTATAATTGTACCCGCCTTTCGGATCGTAAAACGGCAATAACGGGGGCATATACAACGCGTAAGTCAGTGAATTGGTAATCCCCGCGGAGTAGGGAGAGCTGTTGTAATTGACCGCCTCGAAGGTGGTCAGGCTCCGCTGGGTGCTTTTGTTGCCGGTCAGGCTCAGGCCGACCTTGAAGTTTTTCAGGACTTCCCTGTCCAGATTGACTCTGCCGACAAATCGGCGGAAGCCCGAGTTCAGGACCACACCTTCCTGGTCCAGGTAATTGCCGGAAATGAAGTACTGTGTTTTGTCGTCGCCGCCGCTGATAGAAAGTGCATGGTTGCGGGTAAGCCCGGTCCGTAGCACCGCGTTCTGCCAATCGTAACCCTCGCCCAGGCGGGAGATCTCCGCGTCGGAGTAGCCGGGCTTGTTCAGGAAATAGTCTTTCTGCATTCTTGCCCACTGTGATGCATTCAATATGCCGAGCTTTTCAGCCGAGCGGGCTGCGCCGAAGGAAAACTGGTAGTCGACCTGTCCCCGGCCTTTCTTTCCTCTTTTGGTCGTAATCAGTACCACGCCGTTGGAACCCCGCGAACCATACAGTGCGGTGGCGGAGACGTCCTTGAGCACCTCGATGGATTCTATGTCCGAAGGGTTGAGGAGATTGAGGGGGTTAAACTCCCCGTCAATACCTCCAAAGCCCGTTTTTGCCGACGAATTGTCGCTGAAGAACAGGAAGCCGTCAATGACGTACAAAGGGTTATTGCTCGCATGTACGGAGTTTCCACCCCGGATACGAATGGTTGCCGGGGCGCCGGGCTGTCCCGATGCCTGTGTGACACTTACACCCGCTACGGCGCCGCCCAGGAGTACGTCGACCGACGGTGCGGTGTTATATTCGAGAATTTTCCCGGATACCGACGAGATGGCGCCCGTCAGTTCTTTTCTTTTCTGGACCCCGTATCCGACTACGACGACGTCGTCCAGGTTTTTGGTGTCCTCTTCCAGTTCTATCGCCAGGGGTACGGCCCGGGACACCGTCAGCTCGCGGGATGCATAACCTATCGAGCTGATCACCAGCGTTACAGGCAGCTGCCGGTCGGTGCGGAGCGTGAACCGCCCTTCCGCATCGGAAGCCGTCCCGTTGAGGCTCAGCTTCTCGACGACGCTGATCCCGGCCAGCGGCTCCCGCGTCCTGCTGTCCCGTATCCTGCCCGAAAGGCTGGTTTGGGCATACACTGTACCGGAAGCCAGCAGCAGGCAGGTGAGAAATGCCGGTAAAAGCAGCAGTCGTGTCGTTCTTTGACGGGAAGTACTTGTATTTTTCATGCGTTTATTTTCAGTTTGAATCTTTTTGGTCATATGGAATCTGCCTGAAGCTCATTTCGCCGGGGATACGCATACAATTCATGTATGTGTATCGTTTATGGTCGTTTCACGATTGTTTGAATTTGGCAGGATCCGGGCCTTTGGCTTACAGGTATGTCCTCCCCGGGTCTCCCCGGTGCGGATCAGAAAAGCCGGTGAGAAAGAAGATCTTTACATGGTGCAACAGCCCATGGGCTCCTGCAGACGGGGAGCGACCTGGAAACATACCGGGAGCCGGGGGAGAAAGCCCTTTTTCGCCGGCTCAAGACCGGAGATGGTAAGAGGTCCCGGGTTCACCGGAAGGGGATGCCGCCGGGAGAGCATCAAAGTAAACCATCGTCGGAAGGCAGCAGCCAGGCGGACCGCGGCAGGCATATGCCCGGCGCCGGCAGTGCGAATCGCTGCATCAGGAACCCGTTCGGTGGTTTTTGGAGATTTCATTGTCTGTTTATGTATTTATTTCCGGTTTGAATTTTCAGGGCCAGATGGAACCTGCGGGAATAACTTCGTCCCCCGCGGGCTGCCTCTGTATGCAGTTTTTTTTGACTCATTTCTTTTGGATGTTGTCGTAAATTTGTTCAGATTGTGCACGGTTTTATCGGTTTTGAATCTTTAATACTCTATTTAGTCTACAAAGTTAGTAGATTTATTTTCAGAGAAAAAAGAGAAATAGCAAATATCCGTTAAAAAAATATGGAATATTTTTTTAACGATCTGGTAATCAGTGCATTGATTTCAAAAAAAAGTTTGGTATAAGGGAGAGGTATGCGGAGAGAGCCTTCATAGGCGTGTGGCAGACCTGGCGGAAGATGTCTCCGCTACAGCCGGGATGACTGCTGTTCCTGCCGGCGGGAAAGCGGTCAATTCCGCAGGGTGCGCAGGGACTGAAGCCCGACCGACGCCATAACACAGAAACAGCCGGCATAGAAAGCCGCATTTACTTCTTTGCCTTCGTTAAAAAACAGGAAGGCGATTGTGATGGCATAGATCGGCTCCAGGTTGAAGCTGAGGCTGACAGTGAACGCGGGGAGTCTTTTCAGGGATTCGGCAAACAGGACGTACAGGCCTACCGTGCAGAAGAAAGCAAGCAGCACCAGGTAAACGGTATCCTGCCAGCCCGGAATCAGGCGTTCGGAGGGAAAGAAATACAGGTAAAAGGGCAGGAGCGCGCTCAGGGCGAGGGTTCCTCCCGTCATCTGGTAATAGTTGATGGCCAGGGAGTCGTAGCGCCTGACCAGGTGCTCGTTGTACACGGTATACAGCGAGGCCAGCGCCGATGAAATGACGCCGAGCGCAATGCCTACCTGGTAGGTAGAATCAAAATGAAAAATGAGGCTGATCCCGAACAGGGTCAGGGTGCTCAGCAGGAGCTCCTGCACAGAAAATTTCGTCCGGTTGACCAGCGGGCTGAAGATCGCGGTGAAAAACCCGGTGAGGCTGTAGCACACCACGCCTATGGAGATATTCGAATATTTAATGCTTGCGTAAAAAAAGACCCAGTGGATGGTGATGAAGATACCGACCGCGCCTATGTCGACTTTTTCTTTTAAGCCCGACGGGAGGGGCTTTTTCAGCAGCTGCAGGATAAAAAACAGGATGATCGCAGAAAAGAATACCCGGTACCAGACAAGGAGGCCTTCGTTGAGCGAGATAAGCTTTCCGAATACCCCCGTAAATCCCGCCAGCATCACCGCCGTATGCAGGATCAGATATGTTTTTTTCATAAATAGCTTCAATGGAAAGCAAAAATACGCAAAGCGCCGAAACAATCCACTGAAATGATCCGGAGCAAATACGTATACGCCGGGACCGCCGCCCTGCCCGGGGGGAGCATTCCGGCGCATTCCAGGCAGCGGCGGAGCTACAGCCACCTGTTTTCTGTGGCTACGTTTACGGCGCTCACTTTGTTATTGACCTGCAGCTTCCTGTAAATGTTTTCGATGTGCTTGCGTACCGTACCTTCGCTGATGAAGAATTTATCCGCGATCTGCTTATAGGCCAGCCCTCTTTTCAGCTCCTTAAGTATTTCGGTCTCCCGCAGGGAAAGGATGGATTTCTCCCCGGGCTCGGAGAAGGGCGGGGAATTTTTCTTGATGTGGTTCAATGTTTTCAAGGCAATACCGGCTGACATGGCTGCGCCGCCGTCCCGGATATCGAGGATGGCTTTCCGTATCATTTCGGTGCTTTCGTTTTTGAGCAGGTACCCCGAGGCGCCGGCGAGTATGGCGTCGAAAATTTTATCGTCGTCGTCGAATGTCGTCAATATCAATACCTTCGTTTCGCAGTACAGCGCTTTCAGCTGCCTGGTAGCGGCTATCCCGTCCAATACAGGCATGGCAATGTCCATCAGCACGATATCGACAGGCTGTCTCCTGAGCTTTCCGAGTAAGTCCGAGCCGTTGCAGGCGGTCACTTTTACCTGGAGATCATCGAAAGAAGACAGCTTTTTCAGTATGGATTTTAAAGCAAGGACGTTGTCTTCTGCTACGGCAATCGAAATAGGTTGCTTCATCTTTCCGTATTTTGTTGTTACAAATTAACCGAAGCTACTGGTTATCAGGCGATACGCAGTGCTGCGTATTTCAGGTCGGGACATAGGCGGTGATCCGGGTGCCTTCGCCTTGCGCGCTTTCCACCTCCAGGATGCCGTCGATCCCGGTTACATGCTGTTCCATGTTGCCCAGCCCGAAACCTGCAGGCACTTCGTCTTTCCGGAAGCCCTTACCGTCGTCTGTCACCGTGATCCGGATGCCGCCTGGCTCCGTCACTACGGAGATGCGGATCTGCTGCGCTTCGGCATGCTTCAGCGCATTGTTCACTGCCTCCTGGATCACACGGAACAAGGCGGTCGCCTGTTTGGAAGACAGGATGCGCTCGTCGTCCGAGAGCTCCTCCGTTTCTACCTGTACCTTCTTTATCTTCTTGCAGTATTCCCGCAGGCGTATCAGCCACTCGTCGATTTTGACGGAGGGTTTGTTGATCAGCCAGACGGTCCGCCTCAGCTCCGTAATGGTGTCGTCTACGAGGCTTCTGACATCCTCCCACTGGGTGTTTTCGGGGGCGATTTCCTCCACCGTGGTATGGATAAATGTAAGGTTGGCGCCGATGTTGTCGTGCAGTTCCCGGGAAATGCGCAGCCGGTCGTTTTCGAGGGCGTTCTGCGCTTCCAGCCTCAGCAGCTCCGCCTGCAGCAAAGCCTCCTTTTTCAACCGTTCCTCCTTTTGCTTCCGGGTACGATGGATCAGCCACGCGGTCAGCGAGGCGCCGCTTACCAACAGGGCAGCGATGACCAGGTACAGGTTGCGCTGGCGGATATCCAGTTGCTGGATG
>JBEBSO010000030.1:0-13350 GCA_040394275.1 Telluribacter sp. | reverse complement strand
AGGTCATCTCTCCCAGCCAGGTGGAGGAGCTTTATAAGGCCGAAAAGACTTTTATCGACATGCTGCTGCAACGGCTGCGCGGCAATTGAAAGACAGGAAAGAAGAAGTGAGCCGAAATACTGTGACGCGCAGTATTTCGGCTTTTCTTTTGTCCGTCGAAAGGCGGATTTCTCGTATCTTTGGGCTTAAAAAGGAGTAGTTTTGATTTATATAGGCGCAGAAAACCTGGTCAGTCCGCTCGGCAACAACCTGGAGGAGCACATTTCTTTGCTGGAACAGAACATCAGCGGGATCCGCAGCTTTGAGAAAGCGGGGTTTCACGGCGAAGACTTGTACCTGGCCAGAATCCCCGGCCTGGCCGGGAAGCTGAGTTTCCGGATGCTGCTGGCCGGGGCGCTGCGCAGCCTGAAGGGTGATATCGATGAGACGGTCATCACCTCCGGGCGGACGCTTGTGCTGATCAGCTCGACCAAAGGAGAGCTGGCCAATGACCTGTACCGGCCGTTTTCGGATGCCGTCCGGTTTCTCGCGGACGGGTTTGGGCTGGCCCATACGCCTTGGGTGATTTCGAATGCCTGCATATCCGGTGTGCATGCGATCAATACCGCGCACGACCTGCTCGGGGCCGGCAGGTATGAGCATGCCATTGTGATCGGGTGCGATGTACTCTCCGACTTTGTGATTTTCGGGTTCCAGTCCCTGTTTGCAATAAGCGACATGCCCTGCCGGCCGTTCGATAAAGACCGCAACGGGGTGACGCTGGGAGAAGGTTGCGCCGTGGTCGTGCTCTCCCGTTCGGCGGGCATATTCAGAAGCACCCCGCACCGGGTGCTCGGCGGTACGAGCTCCAATGACGCCAACCACATATCGGGCCCCTCGAGAACGGGAGAGGGCCTCTGCCGGACGGTGGCGCGGACGCTGCAGCGAACCGGGGTGCCGAAGGAAGAGATCGGCTATATTTCCGCGCATGGTACCGGCACGGTGTTTAACGACGAGATGGAGGCCATAGCGTTTCATCGCCTGGGGCTGGATGAGGTACCGCTCAACAGCATGAAGGGGTACTTCGGGCATACGCTGGGTGCGGCAGGCGTGATGGAATGCGTGATCACGCTGCAGTCGATGCGGGCCGGTCTGCTGTACCGGAGCCTGGGCTTCAGCTGCCCGGGAACCTACCGCAGCCTGAATATATTGACCGAAAATCACCGCAAACCCGTGGATACGGTGCTGAAGACTGCTTCCGGTTTCGGTGGGTGCAATGCTTCCCTGATATTAAAAAAAATATGAACCTGGTAACGAGCTATTGTCATATCAGCGGGGAGCAGATCGAAGCAGACGGCCGGGTGGTGTATCGGCCTTCCGGGGACGACAAGCCTTTCCTGGATCAGGTGTACCTGGCTGCGCAGCTGGAATATCCCAAGTATCATAAAATGGACCTGCTTTCCAAGGCCGGATTTATCGGCAGCGAGCTGCTGAAGGCGCAGCACGGCGGTCTGTCCGCCTACGGGGACGATGAAATAGGGCTGATTTTCGCCAACAGCGAATCCTCCTGCGATACCGACGGGAAGTTTGAAGCCTCCTATTTACAGACCCATGCGCCAAGCCCTTCCCTGTTTGTATATACCCTTCCCAATATTGTGATGGGAGAGATTGCCATCCGCAACAAATGGTACGGAGAGGGGATTTTCGGTATTTTCAACCGCCCGGATACAGCCTATTATTCAGACAGCGCCATGACCATGTTCGCCAAAGGGATGAAAGCGGTGCTTGGCGGGTGGCTGGATGTGCACAACGGCCTGGACGTGCTCCTGTTTCTGATGGAACGGGACCGGCGGAGAGCTGCGGACAGTACCGGATACCCGGACCTGGAACAACTTTTCGAAAATAAATTTAACCACATATAAATTCATGGATTCTTTAAAGCAAAATCTGAAGGAGCATATTATCGAGCAATTGAACCTGGAAGAGGTACAACCGGCGGATATCGCAGACGATGCTCCTTTATTTGGAGAAGGGGGGCTGGGGCTTGACTCCATCGATGCGCTGGAGCTGATTGTTTTATTGGAAAAATACTACGGAATAAAGGTAACCAACCCGGAAGAGGGGAAATCCGTATTCTATTCCATCGACAGCATGGCTGACTATATTTCTCAGAAAATTAACTAAGATCAGGCAATGGGTGTTGCTGTAACGGGCATCGGGGTCATATCGGCGATAGGCAGTAACGTATCCGAAAACCTGCAGTCGCTGCTGGAGGAGAAATCAGGAATCGGTCCTGTCTTCCTGCCTGTGCCGGACCGTGAGCTGCTGGCGGGCGCGGTGCGGAGATCGGACGGGGAACTGCGGGCGCTGTCGGGGCTGCTTCCGGAAGATGCCTCGCGTACTTCGCTGCTCGGTGTGGCAGCTGCCCTGGAAGCCTGGGGAAGCAACCGCCATACAACAAAGCTCCGGACGGGGTTTATTTCCGCCACCTCCGTAGGCGGTATGGACCGCACGGAGCGCTTTTATAAAGATTTGCTGGCCGGAAAAGACCCGGACTACCGGGTCCTGTGGCGCCACGACAGCGGCGATACCACCGGGCAGATCGCCAGGGCGCTCGGTTTCAGCGGCTACGTCAATACCCTGTCGACGGCATGCTCGTCGGGAGCCAACGCCATTATGTTGGGGGCCCGGCTGTTGCTGCAGGGGAAGCTTGACCGGGTTTTGGTCGGCGGGACCGACGCGCTGACCGGGTTTACTGTCAACGGCTTCGGTGCCCTGATGATTTACGACCAGGAATGGTGCCGGCCGTTTGACGACACGCGCAACGGGCTGAACCTGGGAGAAGGCGCGGCCTATCTTTTATTGGAGCGTCCTGAAAGCCTGGAAGTCACCGGCAACGCGGCATTGTGCGGGTTGGCGGGGTGGTGCAACGCGGCAGATGCCTATCACCAGACCGCATCGTCCCCGGAGGGAACAGGCGCTACCATTTCGATTGAAGGGGCGCTCCGGATGTCGGGGGCCGCCGCGTCTTCCATCGGTTATGTGAATGCCCACGGTACCGGCACCAAAAACAACGACCTGTCGGAGTCGGTCGCGCTGAAGAATGTTTTCGGCGGGCATGTGCCGGATTTCAGTTCTACAAAAGCATATACGGGGCATACCCTGGCCGCAGCCGGAGCCATCGAGGCGGTATATGCCGTGCTGGCCATCCGGCACGGGTTGGTTTTTCCCAATCTCAATTTCAGAACGCCTATTCCGGAGACCGGCCTGGTGCCCCGGACAACCGTAGTAAAAAAGGAGATTGATGCAGTGCTGTCCAATTCCTTTGGATTCGGCGGCAATAATTCCTCGCTGGTGTTCAGGCGTCATCCTTTCTGAACCGGAACTGTGATGCTGCGCGGAAGGAAATAATACTTGAATTAGTTAGTTATCCTAACTATATTTGTGTCGGTGATATTGCCGAACAACTTAAATACCTGGAAAAATGGAAAAATCAGTTTTCTACCATGCGGGCTGTCCTGTCTGCGTCAGCGCGGAGCACGACATTATTCATCTTGTGGGCGCAGACAACGTGGAGGTCGTGCACATCGGTGAAGACCGCAGCCGTATCGGCGAAGCGGAGAGGGCGGGGGTTAAATCCGTTCCGGCGCTGGTAACGCCCAATGGCAACGTGCTGCATATCAATTTCGGCGCTTCTATGGCCGATGTGAAAGGTTAAAAAAATTTGCCCCATATTGTTAGGATTACTAACTTTATGGGGCCGATTTTACAGGATAATATTTGAATGAAAAAATCCGATTTTGACCTGGCGCACCAGAACCAAAGTGCGGAAAGCAAAATAATAGCCTCGCTGGAAAGGATAGCGCAGGCTTTTCGTGTTTTGCTGTGGCAGGAAAGCAAAGCACATTCTTTAAGCCCTATCCAGGTACAGGTGCTGATCTTCCTGCTTTACCACAGCAGCGAAAAGCGGAAGGTAAGCTACCTGGCCGAAGAGTTTAACATGACCAAGGCTACGATCAGCGAGACCATAAAGATACTGGAGCAAAAAAGGCTAATCGCCAAGGAATACGAGCTGCACGACACCAGGAGCTATATCATACACCTTACCAAAGAAGGCGAAGAGATTGCCGGCCAGACCTCACTTTTCACAAGAGAAATCAGAACGCCAGTCGACCGGCTCCATCCCGAAGAGAAGGAAAGCCTGCTGCTGAGCCTGCTCGCTATCATACGGCACCTGAACAAATCGGAGGTCATTACCATTCAGCGCATGTGCATGACGTGTTCGTATTACAGGTCGTACGGTGAAGGGAAAAAGCACTTTTGCAGCCTGCTCAACCAGGAACTGCATGTGAGCGACCTGCGGATAGACTGCCCCGAGCACCACATGAAAGTCTAGGCAAACTTTATCACCCGGCGCTACCGGCCCTTTCCTTCGGGCCCGACGCACAAGTGTTGAAAAAAAGATATTTTGCAACATAGTTGCATATATTAAAGGGCCATTCTATATTTGCAACATTGATGCATTTGTTGCTTAGATCGGGATGGCTTTATGAAGATAAGCTTTTTTACCTGGCTTTTATTTTGCACCTGCCTGTCGCAGGCGGCAGCCCAAAACATCCGCATCAGGGTGCTGGATGCCGAAACCGGTATGCCTTTGGCGGGTGTGCATGCACGTTGGGGACACGAAGGCCGCCAGGTGGTGCGGTCGGACACGAGCGGCCTGATCTTGCTGAGCCCCGGTACAGGAACCACCGTAGCCCTTTCTTTCGTAGGTTACCAGGAAGAGAAAATGAGGGTCTTTCCCGGGGACGACCGATTGGTGAGGCTCTTGTCGGTGGCCGGGATGGATGAAGTGGTAGTCACCGGCCAGTTTTCGCCTACCGAAAGATCAAGGTCGGTGTACAACGTGAAGGTTTTCCATGCGGGGCATATTGCCGCCCGCGGTGCAGTCAATCTTACCGACATCCTGAATGTGGAGCTGAACGCCCGCATTGTCAACGACAATGTGCTGGGAAGCAATATCATCCTGCAGGGCCTCACCGGCCAGAACGTGAAGATCCTGATGGACGGGGTTCCGCTCATTTCGGGAGAAGCCAACGAGTTTGACCTTAACCAGCTGAACATGAACAATATCGAACGGGTAGAGGTCATAGAAGGCCCCCTTTCGGTACAATACGGGACCAATGCGCTGGCAGGTACGGTCAACCTGATCTCGAAGCAGCTGCCTGACGGGAAGACATGGCAGGGCGGGCTGGCGGCGTACTATGAAACAGCCGGCAAATACAATGCCGACCTGAATGCGGGCGTCCATCTCCGTGACGGCAGCAAGCTTTCCCTCAGTGCCGGGCGCAACCAGTTTACGGGATTTTCCCCGGACCATCAGCCCCGCAACAAGCTCTGGAACCCGTCGGTACAGTATTTCGGCAATTTTAAGTGGGTAAAGCGGGTCAGCAACCTGAATTTCGGCCTGCTGCACAACCAGCTCCACGAAAGCCAGGTCAGCAAGGGAAACCCGGACCCGGGTTTTCAATACCTTACTGCCAGTGACAACGCCTTTACAACCCAGCGTTTTAATTCCAGTCTTTTCCTCAACGGCAAGCCGGGCAGCAGGGGAGCCGGCCTCCGGTCTTATATCGATATGATAGCGGGGTTCCAGTTTTATGAGCGCATGACCGAGAATTACCTGGTGAACGTGTCGGACGAAACCCGGAAGCGGCTGTCGCGCAGGAGTACGCGATTCAATTCGCTGCTGTTCCGGGGGACGTATAGCTACACGAGTTCGAAAGACGAAAAATTCGGCTTCCAGGCCGGCTATGACGTCAACCTGCATGGCTCTGCCGGCGACACCGTCGACTCGCTCGGTACCTCCGTCGATGACATCGGGATATTCGGCAGCCTGTACCTGAAGCCTTTTTCGAAACTGGAGGTCCAGCCGGGCTTCCGCTATACGCATAACTCCAGGTACGATACGCGCGAAATCAATTTTCTCCGTACCCGGCTGCCGGTGATCCCGTCGCTGAATGTCAAATATACCTTCGGAAGCGCGCTGGCGCTCAGGGCTTCTTATGCGAAGGGATTCAGGGCGCCATCGCTGCGGGAGCTGTTCTGGGATTTCCAGGATGCGAATCACAGCATTAACGGCAACCCGGGCCTCCGGCCTGAAATCGCCGACAACTATATTTTTTCGGGAAAATATACTTTCGGTACGGACAGCAACCGGTTCGGTATCACCCTGATGACTTACCTGAACCGGATCGGGCAGAAAATAGAGCTGGTTGACAAGGACCGCAGCCGGATGCCGCCATCCCGTCAGAATGTAAATGTGGCCAAAACCTATGCCAATATCCCCGAGTTTATGACCCGTGGATTTAACCTGAACCTGTCTTATTCCAGTGGAAACAGGCTGGCGGTCCAGCCGGGCTTCGGGCTCCTGGAGCGTTCGGGCTCCAAGTCGTTGTCGACCAGGTTTTACAGCTTCGAGGCCAACGGGAATGTATCCTGGTTGTTTCCCCGTCCGAAGGTCAGGCTGAATGTCTTCTGCAAATACAACGGACCAATGGCACAGTTTTCCCTCTCGCCGGACAACCGGCTGCTGGACCGCACCCTCGGCCATTATACGCTGCTGGACTTGTCTGCTTCCCGGCCTTTCGGAGGAGACAAAGTGTTTGCCACCATAGGGTGGAGAAATCTCCTGAATGTTACCAATGTCATACAGACAGGGGAGGGAAGTGAAGGACTGCTTGTCCGGTCGGGTTTCAAGGAATCCCTTCCGGTAGCCCAGGGAAGACAATTTTTTGCCAAGTTATACTATAGTTTTTAATCAGCAATTTACATGAACAAGACACTCAGACTTTCCCTCCTGGCAGGCGTAATGATCCTGCTGAACGCATGTCGTAAGGAGGCGCCTTTTACGCAGATTAAGCTGGCCGAAGGTACCAAGACCGCTGAGATGGGCAGTGACTATGCCCACCAGGTATACTTTGACCTGAGTGAAGGAACGGCCGTGGTCAGGCCGGTCAATATATGGGACCTTGCCTTTCAAAGCGCGGGCGGCACGGCCGTCAGGACCAATTTCGCCAAAAAGACCGGCGTTTATGTCGTAGCTACCGATTTTGCCTCGACCACGGAGGTGCCCAAAACCGGGATCCTGTATGATGACATCAGCCTGGATCCTGCCAAAACGGCCATCGGCAACTGGCAGGGGAAGACCTACGTGATCAACCTGGGATTACAGCCGCCGACTTCTGCGGTCAGCCTGGGCTTCAAAAAGCTGAAGATAGAAGGATTTTCCAACGGGAAGTACTCCATCCGGTATGCCAATCTGGACGGTACCGAGGAGAAAACGGCCGAAATTACCGTCAATCCGAATACCCATTTTACCTACTTTTCGCTTCTGAACCACCAGGTAGCAGAGGTGGAGCCGGAGAAAGGGAAATGGGATATCGTAGCGACAGGAATTACCTTGCCGGGCGGAGGCCCTCCCGGCAGCTACGTGGTTACCGTAGGCTTCCTTTCCAACCGTTTCGACAATGTGCAGGTTGGGGTTCATAATCCCGCTCCCGGCCTGGCGGCTTCCGATGTGCCCACCGATCCCATCAACAATGTCGCTTCGACGGAAAGCAAATACGAGGCGCTGACCAAAGCCGACTTTCCCACCCTTTCGCCGTCGGCGGATGCCGGTACGATCGGGAGATCCTGGTGGCAGATATTACAGCCGCATGCCCAGGGAAATTACAAAGTATACGACTGGAAGACCTACATGATGCAGGATGCCGGGGGGAGAGTATACAAGATGAAGTTCCTGACCTTCAAGGGAGGGCCGAATGTGACTGCGGGGTACCCGTCATTCCGGTATAACGAGCTGCCATGAAGTCCTGTCCTGTAACCTATAAGGGAAAACATCCTTTCTCTCCCTCCCGGAAGCGGCCGGGGATGGGGTCCGATTACCGATGAAACCATTCTTAAGAAAATACGGCAAAGCGATCGGGGCGGGGCTGGTGCTCCTGGTCGTCGGCCTGCTGGGCCTGAGACAGTACAGGGTGCATCTGGCGCCCACCCGGATCGCTTTTGTGAACTACCCGGAATTCCAGCTTGCCCGGATCAAAAAAGCAAATGAAAGCCGGTTTGTCCGTGTGGAGATCCTGGAAACGGCCGACCTGGACAAGGCGCGTGATTATACGGCTGTTTTTTTATTCGGAAGGGGATTCAGCCTCAGGCCGGAGCAGGTGGAAACGCTCAGGAATGCAGGGTATTCGGGTGTGCACCTCTTTATGGACGGCGCCACCAACCCCAATGTTGACGTGACTAACCTGAAAGGCAGGGATCTTGATTATATCACGGATTATTTCCGGTACGGCGGCAGCCGGAACTATAAAAACCTGCTCAGCTACATACGCGAAAACCTGGACGGCAAGCAGTTTTATACGGAGCAGTACGATGCCCCTTTTCCGATCCCGCCGGACGTACTTTTCCATCTCGACGAAAACGTGCTTTTTGAGCATCCTGCAGATTTCGAAAAATACGGTACGGAAAAAGGATTTCTGAAACCGGGGGCGCCCAAAATCGTCCTGCTTACGTCTGTGCCGGGCCCGTTCAACGCCAACCGCGAGCACCTGGACGCCATCATCCGGTCACTGAGCCGGCGGGGCCTGAACGTTTATCCTGTCGCCTCGGTAAATAAACGGCTGGCCTGGCTGAAGGAAATCCGTCCCGAGGTAGCGATCATGATGCCCCACGGCAGGCTTACCGTGGGTGAATCCGAAGCGCCCGGCAATGGCTTCACGAAAACAAGGTCCCTTTGCTGGCCCCGCTGAGCGTGTTTACCGAATATGACAAATGGATCGGGGATCCGCAGGGAATAAAAGGCGCCCTGCTTACCATGAGCGTCACTTTACCGGAGCTGGACGGCGCTGTCAATCCCTATGCGATCGTGGCCCAGTACCGCGACAAAAATAATTTCCTGTCATTTCAGGCCATACCTGGACGGCTCGAGTCCTTTTCGGAAATGGTCGAAAAGTACATCGCCTTAAAGAGAAAGAGCAACGCCGATAAAAAGATCGCCATTTATTATTTCAAGGGACCGGGTCTGAACGCGATGGTGGCCGCCAACATGGAGGTGGTGCCCAGCCTGTACAACCTCCTGAAAAAGCTACGGGCAGAAGGGTATAATGTAAAAGGGCTTCCCGCTTCCGAGAAGGAATTGTGGCGGCTGATCCTGCAAAACGGTTCGGTGCTTGCGCCCTATGCCGAAGGGTCGGTTGCGGAGTACATCCGTACGGCAGACCCGGAGCTGGTAGAAGCGGCCACCTACGAATCCTGGGCCCGGACCGGCCTGGAGAAAGAGTTGTGGAGCCGGGTGCAAGAAAAATACGGCAAAGCGCCGGGAAGCTACTTTTCCCTTTCCGGAGACGACAAGGACTATATCGTCGTTTCGCGGATACAATTCGGGAATGTCGTTCTGCTCCCCCAGCCTTTGCCGGGGATCGGCAGCAATACCTACAGCCTGGTGCACGGGGCCCGGGAAGCGCCGCCCCATCCGTATATCGCCAGCTACCTGTGGGTCCGCAACGCCTTTAGAGCCGACGCCGTTCTTCATTTCGGCACGCACGGCAGCCTGGAATTCACCCCCGGCAAGCAGATCGCTTTATCCGGGTTTGACTGGACGGACGCGCTCATCGGGAACACCCCCCATTTTTATGTGTATACCATTTCGAATGTAGGGGAGGGCATGATCGCCAAGCGCCGTTCCTATGCGACCACGTTGAGCTATCTCACGCCTCCGCTGATGGAAGGGGGAACCTATGATGAGCTGGGTGCGCTGGAACAGCAGCTGCACAAGTTTGCGGTGCTGGAAGACGGACCCATGCAGCAGGCATATGCAAAAAGTATTTCGGAGCGTGCGCGAAGCCTTAAAATGTACAAGGATCTCGGATTGCAGGACGAATCACGGGACCTGACCATAGCACAATGCCGCCGGCTGGCCAACCTGGTAGAGGAAATAGCCAATGAAAAGGTAACCGGCGGCCTCTATACACTGGGCAGCGCCTATACGGACCGGCAGCTGGACAATACTGCGATGCTGATGGCCCGTGATCCGCTGGCGTATTCGCTGGCCCGGCTCGATATCATGAAAGGAGTGATCCCGGCGGGGAAGCTGGACGACAAGGTCTATTTTAATAAAATGTATACCCAAAGGGCGAAGCAAATCATTGCCAAAGCGCTGACCGGGACGTTTTCCCCCGGGCAGGTACTGTCTGAAACCGACAGGGAACGGGCGCGGGCGTGGCGTGAAGCCGGTGCCCGGTTTTCGGAAGACGAAGTAGTAAGGGGGATGATCGGGTTGTCGCAGGCAGGCGGGGGCGCTTCGACGGGCCGTGGAGGCGCACACGGCCGCCGGCCGCAAAATGCGGCGGCAGGGCGGGGGAGCGGAGACCCGGAGCGCGCCGGGTCACTCCTGGTAAAGATCATGCCGTACCCTGAAAAGGTAGCATTTATTGCAGCGCTGAAATCAGACAAGCAGTTTAAAATGTCATCCGGGCTGCTGGATCCTGCAACGCTGGAGAAAAGTAAAGCCGTCGCAAAGGCCATACCGAAAATGGCTGAGGCCATCCGGATCGGCCAGGATCCGGACGTGCTCGCATTGCTGAAGCTGATGCAAAACGAATCCGTCCGCCAGTCGGCGCTGAAGATGTTGGAAGAGAAAGACCTGGCTGCACGCGTGGAAGAAGAAAAGAGACGGATCCGGGGAGAAGTAGCCCGGAAGCTGCAGTCGGCGCCGAACCAGGCGGCGCTCAGGTGGATCGCCGACCCCGTGTTGCTGGCTACTCAGCCGCTGCCGGCTTTAAAAGCGTTTACGGAAGCCGTTGATTTTATCACATCGAACAAGGAGTATATCTCCGGCTCCCCGCCGGCGCAGGCCATCAAAAAGGCGGGCGACCTGGCGGCGGTACGAATAGCGGAGCTGGAGCGGCGCGAGAAGGAATTTGCCGGGGCGGTATTTACAGTTGAAGAGGCGATCACCAACATCCGTTCTTACCGGCAAGGGCTGAAAAACAGCACTGCAGCCGAGCTGTCCGCCGTCCTGACGGCCCTGGAAGGAGGCTATATCAGTCCTTCTCCCGGCGGGGATCCCGTCGCGACGCCTGCGGCCATACCTACCGGGCGTAACCTGTTTTCGATTGATGCGGAAAAGACTCCTTCTGCAGAAGCGTGGGAAATTGGGAAGGCGTTGGGTAATTCGCTCCTGGAAAACCACCTGAAGACCTATGGCACCTATCCCCAAAAAGTCGCATTTACCTTGTGGCCGGGCGATTTTATCCAAACGGAAGGCGCCATGCTGGCGCAGATATTCTGGCTGCTGGGCGTAGAGCCGGTCCGGGACCCTTTCGGCCGGGTGCAGGACCTCCGGCTGATCCCGGCGTCCGATCTTAAGCGGCCGCGGATCGACGTTGTGGTGCAGACTGCCGGGCAGCTCCGCGATCTGGCCGCTTCACGCATGAGGATGATCAATGCTGCCGTGAGGATGGCTTCGTAAGCAGATGACAAGACCGTCAATTTTGTGAAGTCGGGTATCCTGACGGCCGAAAAGATGATGATCGGGAAGGGTATTTCTCCGCAGGAAGCCCGTGAGCTGGCAGGCCTCCGCGTGTTCGGAGGGGCCAACGGCCGTTACGGGACGGGGATTATGGGAATGGTGGAGAAGGGAGATGCCTGGAGCGCAGACGAAGAGGTCGGAAAAACCTACCTGAACAATATGGGGGCGGTATATGATGATTCCGACCGCTGGGCGTACTTCCGGGAAGGTGTGTTCGAGGCAGCGCTGCAGCATACCGAAGCCATTGTCCAGCCCCGGGAGTCGAATACCTGGGGCGCCCTGAGCCTGGACCATGTGTACGAATTTGCCGGAGGGCTGAACCTGGCGGTCAAAACAGCTACCGGGAAAGAAGCGGACGTATTTTTTAATGACTTCAGGAACCCCTCCCAGGCCCGTATGCAAAACATCAGGGAAGCCATCTGGGTGGAGGCCCGGGCGACGCTGCTCAATCCCGTGTACATCGGGGAGCTGGCAAAAGGCGGCGCTTCTTCCGCCGAAAAAATAGCGGAGACAATCCGCAATACCTACGGCTGGAATGTCATGAAGCCCGCAGTCATAGACAACGCGCTCTGGAACCAGCTTTACGAGGTGTATGTCAAAGATGCGGGAAACCTGGGGACCAGGGCTTTTTTTGAACGTGAAAATCCTTTTGCCCTGGAAGAAATAACTGCTGTAATGCTGGAGACCGTACGAAAAGGCTACTGGAAGGCGAGTGATGAACAGATCCGGGAGATTACGGCGCTGCATCTCGATCAGCTGAAAGCACATGGCGCCGGCTGCTCCGGCTTTGTCTGTGACAATGCAGCCCTTCGTTCATTTATCGACGGCAGGCTGTCCGGGGCGGACAAAGCAGGCTACAACCGGGCGATCGATGCGGCTGTTAAGGCGACCGGTGGCCAGGCGGATCCGTCCGTTACCCTGAAGAAAGCGGGAGAGCCGGCGACGGACAAGCCGGTAAGCGCGGTTTCCCCGGAAACCGGGGCATGGTATACCGGTGTGGCCATTCTGTTGCTCGCTGCAGGCATTTTCTGGTTTGTCCGTAGCCGCAAGCGCAGCTGAGCATGCAGGCGATCGTCTATACGCTGACATTGCTGAGCGCGGCAAGCTTCCTGCTGCATATTTCCCTGCTGCCTCAAAAATGGGTACCCGTCCTGTCCGGGGTGCTGTTGGCTGTTTTTGCCTTCGGATTTTACCCGGTCGCCATACAGCAGAACAGCCAGGCTGTTTCGACCTGGCTGCGTAGTCCCGTGGTGGCGCAGGGGCTTGCCATTTTCTGGATAGCGGAAGGAATGCTGCTGCTGACGGCTGGGTTGTCCCGTTTAAGAGCATTCTATGGTCAGCCGATCCGGGAGCGGGCCCAGTACGCGTTTTATTTTTCAGGCCACTCTGGTTTGCTGGCGGTGGCGCTGACCGAGATCCTCCTGTTTTTTGAAGGATTCGATATGTCGTTTGCGGCGCTGGCTTCGGGCTTTGCATCAGGCCTCTTTTTGATGTGCCTGGTTATTCCGGCCGCGCTCAGGCGGATGCTGCCGGAAAACGATCTCCGGCTGGAGCTGAAATTGCTGCTTCACTTTCTGCAGATGACCATAGCCTGTCTTCTTACCGCAGGCTTTGATCTCCCTGTCCCGGAACGGGAAAGCCGTATCCCGGACCTGGGGCCGCTGGGGCTGACGCTGCTGGTATGGCTGGTGTTGGGGATGCTGGGATACCTGCGGTATCAGGTTATACGGCGCAGGGGACGTTTTCGGAGGATGCCGCAAAACGGCAGGGGAGAATAG
>JBEBSO010000029.1:0-13397 GCA_040394275.1 Telluribacter sp. | reverse complement strand
TATCCCCGCGCCCGACATGGGAACGGGCCCCCGGGAAATGGCCTGGCTGATGGATGAATATTCAAAAGCAAAGGGGAAAACCGTGCAGGGCGTCGTGACGGGTAAGCCGCTGGTGCTTGGCGGCTCGCTCGGGCGGAGCGAGGCGACGGGAAGAGGGGTAACGGTGACGGCATTGGCGGCCATGGAGAAGCTGGGGCTTAATCCCTACAAATCCACTGCGGCCGTACAGGGTTTCGGCAATGTGGGCGCCCATGCTGCTTCCCTGCTCAGGGAGCGGGGAGTGACTGTCCGGGCCATCAGCGATATCTCGGGGGTATACTACCATGAGAAAGGAGTTGATGTGGAGGCAGCGATGGCATACAGGAATGCCAACAGGGGAATCCTTGAGGGTTTTAAGGGAGCCGGGCGGATTCCGGAAGAGGATTTCTTCTCCCTGCCGGTAGATCTGCTCGTACCCGCCGCAACCGAAGATGTGATCACCCGGAAAAACGCGGGGTCTATCCGGGCCCGGCTGATCGTAGAAGGGGCCAACGGTCCGACTTCTTCAGGGGCAGATGACATCATCCATGAAAAAGGCATCATGGTTGTGCCGGACATCCTGGCAAACGCAGGGGGAGTGACGGTATCCTATTTTGAATGGGTGCAGAACCGGATGGGTTACAAATGGAACCTGGAGCGCGTCAACCGGCGGATGGACCGTATTATGAAGGAGGCATTTACCAGGGTGTACGAAGTGTCGAAGCGATATGAGGTGTCCCTCAGGATAGCAGCGTACATCGTGGCGATAGACAAAGTGGCCAGCACGTATCACTACCGGGGCGGATATTGATCATGTTAAGCAAATGTTAAATTCCGGTATCAGCACCATGTGAAAAAGGGGTCGGCTTACCGGCTCCTTTTTTTCATGTAATTTTGTATCGGACCATTTCATAAAGACAAAAATGAATTTAAGCCCGCGACTGGTGGCGCTGATACTTTCGCTGATCATTTCCGCCGTCACCACTGCTTTTCTTGCTTTTTTTGAGGAAGTAACCCAGGCGATGCTGCTGGTGGCTTTTTTGTCGTCCGGCCTGGTGTCCTTTTTCCTGGTGCTGTATACCATCGAGATCATTATCCTGAGCGAGGTAAACAAAATGTACAAGACCATCCACAAGCTCAAGCTGAAAGACTTTGATATATCCCGCAAATCCCTGATCAAGGACATCAATCCCCTCAAGAGATTCAACGACGAAATATTTGTATACGTAGCCAAAAAGCAGCGGGAGATCGAGGAGCTCCGGAAAATGGAGCAGTTCAGGCGGGAGTTCCTGGCGGATGTTACGCATGAGCTGAAAACGCCCGTTTTCGCCGCGCAGGGTTTTATCCATACCCTCCTGGACGGGGCGATGGACGACGATAAAGTGCGGACCCGCTTCCTGGGGAAGGCGGCCAGGAGCCTTGACGGCCTCGACATACTGGTGAAGGACCTGATGACCCTGTCACAAATGGAAAGCGGGGACATCAAAATGAACCTGATACCGGTAGACCTGCGGTTGCTCACGGAGGAAATTTTCAGCAGGCTGGAGCACATTGCCGGCGAAAAGGAAGTGACCCTCAAAGTAAAGCCGGACAAGCTGGCAGAGGTATGGGTAAACGCAGATCCGCTCCGGATGGACCAGGTAATGGTGAACCTGATCGAGAATGCTATCAAATACAATCACGACGGAGGTAAGGTGATTGTGTATTTCGAGGAGAGCAAAAAGTATATTACCGTTTCGGTGAAGGACAACGGCCCGGGTATTCCCCAGGAGCATATCGAGCGGATATTCGAACGTTTCTACCGGGTGGACAAGAGCCGCTCAAAGGAAAAAGGGGGAACGGGACTGGGCCTCGCCATTGTGAAGCACATCCTTACCGGCCATCGCACGGTGATTTCCGTAATGTCGCGGGCAGGAAAGGGAACCGTCTTTACTTTTAAGCTGGAAAAGGCATCAATTCAGGATTGAAACCGGATGAAAGAGAGCTATTCGGCGGCTTTTATCCTGTCCTTTCGTACATAGATCCGGTTTTGGTCGATGACGGCGGACAGGACATAATGGTGGTTCAGAAAATCGGCCAGCCAACCGTAGCGGAAAGGGTCCTGCGCGCCCCTGTTGATGGATGAGGCCAGGTAGGGGCGGGGAGTGTCCAGGGCGTCGATGATTACAGCCGGCCTGTTTTTCTCCAGGTCTTTCCTGTAGTATGGTTCATAAAGCTCGGGCCATATGCATGTGTGCTGGTAGATCGTAACCGTGCGGGTGGCGGACGGCGCCTGCGTCTGTACATAATACTCGGTGCTCCAGCCGTAAACGGTGAGATAGTCGTTTTTTTCAAGAAACCGGCCGGTGTATACGGCCGTAGGCGACTGCTTGAGCTCCCAGCTCCTTTCAGTGAGGACTCCATGGCTGAAGTATCGGTAGTGTTTTATATTGTTCAGGAATACGGTACCCGCCAGCACCAGGAACGCCGTGCCTACCGCCAGGCCCTTACGGGGAGTTTGACTCCAGAGACTGACCACCCAGCCATACAGCAGGAATACGCCGGGGATCAGGAATACCAGCATATAATGCGAAAAATGACGACCGGCCCTTTCAACGGCATATGCGCCCATATAGGTGATCAGCAGGATCATCAGCGGGATCCATTTGGCGGGAGGGTCCTGCGCAGGCCGGGGTCCTTTGTTCACGATAAGGTGAAGGCCGGATAAGGCCGCTGCTGAGAGAAAGAATGCGCTGATTCCGTCTGTGTTTCCCCACGTGACGATAAACCGGGGTAAGAGGCCGCTGTCCCCGTGGATGGCCGCGTAGTGCAGGTTGGCATGGATGTACAGCTTCCAGAAATCATCCCAGACGCCGAGGGAAAGGACGGAGATGAACAACATTGCGGGGGCGAACAGTCCCCCGGAGAGGAAGAGCAGGAGCGGTTTCCTCCTGGCCGGCCCGTAGCCGGACAGGAGATAGATGAGCATGCACAAAGCCGCCATCAGCGCGGGGGGTGTTCCCTGCGGTTTTCCGAAAGGTACCAGCCCGAGAAATAGTCCTGCCAGGAACCATTGACGGAGGTGGCGCCGGCGCTCTTCCCGGGCGGTCAATCCCGAAAATATTGCCACGGCAACACCCAGGCACATACACGACCAGATTTCGCTGCTTTGGTGAATAAAATCGAAGGCCTGCACGAATGCCAGGAAAAGCCATACCGGGATCATTGCCGCGGCGGCGTTGTTGCGGCCGAACCAGTTGCGCAGGGTCACATACAGCGCCCCGGCAATGACCGCGTGCAGGACCAGCAGGATGAGGTGTGAAACCAGGAAGTCCGGCTTAAACCCCAGCCAGTAGGGAAGGAAGAAAACGTAAGCGTTTAAAGGCCCGTTGGTGGTAAAATCGAGGCTTTCCCAGGGGATCGGGGATCGAATGAGGGTTAGCGCATGCGCCAGTGTCTGGGCTTCGTCGACATTGGTGACCTCGTTATACAAGGTGGCCGGCAGCCTGGCAAGAAGCGTCAGTGCTGCCGGCAATATGCTCCAGCCGGCAGGAATAGGCTTGTTCTTGCTCCATAACCGGAGGATAACCCCGGATGCGATCAATATACCTGTCAGGAAGGGTATAACCAGCCATTCGGGATGGTGTGCGATCCAGTTTAACATATCTGCTTCTTCTGCATTTGCAATAAAACAACTTTCCGGGCTTCCTTAGATCTCCCGCCAGGTTACGGCAGAACATTTGCAGGAAGAGGTCATGCAAATCCTGTCCTATCGGGGAGAGGCTCCGACTTGCCCCTGCACAGAGCAGATTGTCACGAAAAAGTGCGTGTCACTCTAAAGAGAGTTGATCCAGCCGGCAATTTTGATGATCTCTTCGGCAGGTACGTGAGCCAGGGGCGCCATCGGAGGATAATCAGGCCAGTGCTCGGGCTTCGGGTTGTACACGAGTTCTACGATCTGCTCGGCGGTATATTTCTTTTTCGCTATTTCGGAAAAAGCCGGCCCGATCAGGCGCTCGTCTGCCTTGTGACAAACCGAACAGGTATTTTTTTCCAGGAGGAGCGCGACTTCGGCGGACGGCGCCTTGGATGCAGCGGGCGCAGCCTGGGCTGCCACCTGACGTACGGGTTTATTATTCAGCCTGTCCAGGGAGTCTTTTTCGTAAGCGGCCTGTTCTCTTGCCTCACGTTCCTTGCCATAGTATTTGTCGTAAGCTTCGTTGGTTTCTTTTGATGAACACCCTGCTACAGCCGCTGCAATCGCAAATAAAGCCATAGCAACAAATTTGTTCTTAAATGACATTTTTACAGTAATTAATAGAGTTAACAATCGGAAATCAAAATAACAGGATTACTGCGAAAGACGGCGTACGCCCGCGTAAACACCTTCATTGCAGAGGTGGATTCCGGCACGAACTTAATAAAAAAAAGAATGCGTGCGCCCGGGACGGAATATAATTTGGAAGGATTCAAACAAAGAAGACCTCCCGTCCGCCGGTAAATTTTATTCGGCGACTTTTTTTGGAAAATGCTTTTCTTTTGTAAAACAATGTGTTATTTTTGCAGTCCGAATTTGAAAATGAACTAAAGCAATGGCTAAGAAAGGCAATAGGATTCAGGTGATCCTGGAATGCACAGAACAAAAGGAGTCAGGTGTTCCCGGTATGTCACGGTATATTTCTACCAAGAACCGCAAGAACACCCCCGGCAGGATCGAGTTGAAGAAATTCAACCCCTTCCTCAGGAAGGTGACTGTTCACAAGGAAATCAAGTAATCAGAGGAACTAATCTTATAAGACAATGGCAAAGAAAGTAGTGGCTACCCTGAAAAAAGAAGGGGGTAAATCGTTTGCTAAAGTAATTAAGGCGGTGAAGTCGCCCAAAACAGGTGCATATACCTTCAGAGAAGAGATGGTTCCTGTAGATGGAGTTCAGGAAGCCCTGAAAAGCTGATCTTCCGGATCTTAACCGTTTTTGCAAAGAGCTTAAGTCCCTGATGGGACTTTTTTTGTTTACATTTGGGCATAAAGTCATTTAAGCCTGAACTTTCAACGATCGACGATAACTATGGGAATTTTTGATTTTTTGTCGAAAAATAAAAAGGAATCCCTGGACAAGGGGCTCGAAAAGACGAAAGAAAGCTTTTTTGGAAAACTCTCCAGGGTATTGGTCGGTAAGACCGCCGTAGACGACGATGTGCTCGACGAACTGGAGGAAATTCTCATCAGCTCGGATGTCGGTGTAGAAACAACGGTGAAAATTATCAGGAGAATAGAAGCCAGGGTTGCCCGGGACAAATACACCGGTGCGGACGAACTGGACCGTATCCTGAAGGAGGAAGTAGCGGCGCTGCTGACCGAAAATAAATCGGAAGATGTAACGGGAAGCTTTGAGACGGATCATTTGCCCAGGCCCTTTGTCATGATGGTGGTGGGGGTGAACGGGGCAGGGAAAACCACGACCATCGGGAAGCTGGCCCACCAGTTTCAGCAGCAGGGCAGAAAGGTGGTGCTAGGCGCCGCCGATACGTTCCGGGCCGCTGCGGTCTACCTGCTCAAGACCTGGGGCCAGCGCGTGGGTGTGCCGGTGATCGAGCACGGGATGAATACCGACCCTTCTGCAGTGGCGTATGACGCGCTTAAAAAAGGACTGGAGACGAATGCCGATGTCATCATTATCGATACCGCCGGGAGGCTCCATACCAAGGTCAACCTGATGAATGAGCTGAGCAAGATCCGGCGGGTGATGCAGAAGGTGGTACCCGATGCTCCTCATGAGGTGCTGCTGGTGCTGGACGGCAGCACGGGGCAGAACGCGGTGATCCAGGCCCGCGAATTTACAAAGGCGACCGAGGTGACTGCGCTCGCCATTACCAAGCTGGACGGAACTGCCAAGGGCGGGGTGGTGATCGGTATTTCCGACGAGTTCAGGATCCCTGTAAAATATATAGGGGTAGGTGAAAAGATGGACGATCTGCAGGTATTCGACCGGGCAGAGTTCGTGGATTCCCTTTTCCGGAAATAAGCCTGCTTTTCCGGAATAAAAATCCCTTCCCCGAAAATGGCGGAAGGGATTTTTACCAACTAAATCAAATATATCTGTAGTAGTAACGGATTAGTTCGGCTTTTCATTGCCTTTCCGGGCGGCGGCTTTTTTGATCGTTACCTCATCACCGGCCTTCAGCTTCTTGGATACCTCGAGAAAAGGCCCGGAAATCACTTCCTCACCTTCCCGGATACCGGACAGGATCTCGACGTTTTCGAAATCCCGGATTCCTGTTTTTACTTCTTTCTGTACCGCTTTCCCGTTTTCCCTGATAAAGACAATTTCTTTTATTTTGACTGCCCTGGTGCTTTTGTCTGCTTCCGCCCCGCTGTCCGGGTCGGCGTCACGGGTCGTCACGGCAGCGGCAGGAACGGCCAGCACGTGGTTTTTTTGCTCCGTAATGATATCGACGGAAGCGGTCATGCCCGGCTTGAAGGGATACGACCTGTGGGCGCGGTTTTGCATGAGGTCTTTGAAAGATTCGTTGAGTATTTTAATTTTTACCTCAAACTCCGTAACTGCGTCGGTCGAGGTGGTCGTTGTAGCCGTGGCCAGCCCGTTGGCTGTGTTGGAAATCTCCCTGACGACTCCCCTGAAGGTCCGGCCTGTAGCGCTGTAGGCATCCACATCGATGATGGTGCTGTCGCCGATTTTTACCCTGACGATATCGTTTTCGTTGACATTGACCCTGACTTCCATGTTGTTGAGGTTGGCAATCCGGAGCAGCTCCGTACCTGCCATCTGGCTGGTGCCCACTACGCGCTCGCCCTGTTCCACGTTCAGCAGGGAAACGATGCCGCTTACGGGAGCGAAGATGGACGTCTTCCGGAGGTTTTCAGAAGCATCACTCAGGTTGGCCTGTGCGCTCTGTATGTTAAACCTGGCCGCTTCAATATTGGATTTTGCCGATGCGGTCTCCTGCTGGGCGACGGCATAGTCGGCTTTGATCTGCTCGAACTCGGAAGCGGGAATGACTTTGTCCTCGAACAGCTTCAGGTTGCGTTCAAAGTTTGCCTTGGCCCGGATGAAGCGCGCTTCTGCCTGGGCAAGAGCGGACTTGGACTGCTCGAAAGCCGCTTTGCTGTTGTTCAGCGCCGCCAGCGCCCGTTCACGCTGGGAGATGTAGTTGTCCGGGCGGATTTTCAGCAGCAGCTGGCCTTTGACCACAGAGTCACCCTCCTGTACGTGAAGCTCGATGATTTCCCCCGACACATCGGGGCTGATTTTGACTTCTACCTCCGGCCGGATTTTGCCCGAGGCATTTACCTGTTCCCTGATGTCCTTCCTGCCGGCGCGGGCAATTTCTATTTCGACGGGCTTGGGCTTACCGATCCATCCCTGTTTCCTGGCTATGAATATTCCTGCCGCGAGCAGGACCAATGCTCCTAAAATGATCCACCAGGTCCGGTTTGAAGATTTTTGTGCCATAATATGAGATAGTAATCCGATTTGCTTACACTATTTATCTACCAGCGGACGACCCATGTAAAAATCCAGGACCTTGGTCCTGAACAGGTAGTCGTATTTGGTTTGTACCAGGTTGGCCTGTGCTTTGTCCAGGTTTACTTTGGCGATGCTGTAATCTGTCGCATTAAGCGCTCCGTTGTTGAATCGGCTTTCGGCCATCCGGAAAGCTTCCTGCAGCGCCTGCACCTGGTTGCCGGTGGCCGTATAGCGCTTGGCTGCGTTCGTCATATCGATATAGGCCTGTTCTACGCTCTGGCGGATCTGGAGCTGGACGATATCGCTGTTTGCTTCCGTATTCTGCTTCTGGATCTGTGCATTGGCCACCTGGTACCTGGCCTGGAAGGCGTTGAAGATGGGGATCCTCAGGTTTAAGCTCACGGAAGTACTCCGGTTAAAATCCAGCTGGTTGAAATAGCCGAACTGCTGTATGGATCCGCTCGGAACGGCTACATTGCGGTATACTTTGAAGTTCTGATTGTCGATCGTGATGAAATCGCCGGTCTCGGCGATCCGCTGGACGGGGGCGCCACCGTCGGAAAGAAACCGTTCCCTGGGGGCGGCGCTGGAATAGTTTGAGCCGAGTGTGCCGCTCAGGCTCAGCGTAGGCAAATACAGACCTTTGGCGATGCCGATGCCGCGCCCGGCGGCTTCGGTCCGTAGGCCGGCCGCCTTCATTTGCGGAAGCATCCGTATAGCCGTGGTATAGACTTCCTCTATGGTGGCGTCATAGGCCCGGAGCGCGGGGTCGGCCACCCGGTACGGCACCAGCTGGAGCCGCCCGGAGCCTGTGACGTTCATCAGTTGTTTGAGGTTGAGCTGTGCTGATTCCAGGTTATTTTCCGCGTTGACCAGCGCGAGCTCATCGTTGGCGAGCTGGGCTTTCATGTCCAGCAGGTTGCCTTGCGCCGCAGAGCCGGCGTCGACGAGCTTTTGCGTGCGTTCCACCTGCAGGCGGCTGGCCGATACCTGGCTCCTGGCTACCTCAGTCAGCTCCTGAGTGTTGAGTACCTGCAGGTAGCTCAGCGCTACGTTGAGCATCACCTCGTTCTGGCGTGCTTCGAGGTCTTTTTGTGCGGCTTCGGCATTCAGCCCGTTCTGCCGGATGGTATTTTGTATCTGGTAGCCGTTAAACAGCGTCAGCCCTGCACCGAGATTGAAGCTGTTGTAGCCGATGGTCTGCTGGATAAACTGGTTGGTATAGGGATCGATGCTCCTCCCGAAGTTGAAGCCCTGCGAAGCGCTGAAGTTCAGGCTGGGCCAGCGCTGCCATTTTGATTGCTGAAACTGGTTGGCGGAGCTTTGCACCTGCAGGCCTGCCTGCCTGATCTGCGGATTGTTTTTCAGGGCAATGCCGATGGCCTGCTCAAGGTCGACCGGGCCTGTCGGTACCGGGTGCTGGGCCGGGGCGGCGCCCGGGAGGCAGGTGCCGAGGAGCAGGGCCAGCGCCCATACGGCCAGGGAAAAAGGATGCGTAGTCAATTTCATTCGGAGTTATAATTTTATAGCCCGCCGCCGCCGGTTTCCCGGTCGTTTGTTTTTTACCAATCAATATTAAAAATACTCGGGGTGAAGTATATAGGCCTTTGGGACGGGCGGTCAATTAAGAGATTGAAAGGAAACTCCGCAGGATCAGCCTTTGTAAAAAATCCATTTGGCCAGCTCCCGGTAAGTCACCTTTTTGCCGTACATAAGGATCCCGACCCGGTAGATTTTGGATGCCAGCCAGGTGGTGCCGATAAAGCCGGCCACCAGCAGGGACATCGACAGGATCAGCTGCCAGGCCGGCACGCCGAAGGGGATCCGGACCATCATGATGATGGGTGAGGTAAGCGGGATCAGCGAGGTCCATAAGGCCAGCGAGCCGTCAGGGTCCCTGATGACGAACTGCGCAAAGACGAAGGAAAAAACCACGGGCAGCGTAATCGGAAGCATAAACTGCTGGGTATCCGCGTCATTGTCTACCGCAGCGCCTACGGCTCCGAAAAGCGCGCTGTACAGCAGGTACCCACCGAGATAGTAAAAAATAAAGCAGCCGATGATCAGGGGCAGGTTCAGGCTTTTCAGCGACTCAATGATCTCCGCTGCGGGATTGTCAGCCGGTACAGGAAGACCGGCCTGTAAATCGGAAGACCGGGACTTACCGGCGTTTTCCACGAGGACCTGGTTTTTCGGCAGCTGATCTTTGAGCGCAATACCGGCCGCCGACACCAGGATGAGCGTCAGCGTGATCCAGAGGAAAAACTGGGTAAGCCCCACCAGGCCTACACCCAATATTTTGCCCATCATCAGCTGGAAAGGTTTTACGGATGAAATGATGACCTCTACGATCCGGCTTGTTTTTTCCTCCGTAACTCCCCGCATGACCTGGGTGCCGTAGAGAAAGATCGACATATACGTGATGAAGGCCAGGATACCGCCGATGACTGTGGCTGCCCCCGAGCTGCTGTTCTTTTCGCCGCCGTCATCCAGGCTGAAGCTTTTTGACCTGACGTTGACGCGGGAATCTTCCAGTATCTTGTGGGTGATCCCGGCGGCTTCCAGCTTCATGTCCCCGATCTGTTTTTCCACCACCTTCTCAATATTGGACTGCAGCTCCATGCTGATGCTTTTCCGGGCATAAATCCTCAGCCCCTTCGGATCGTCCAGGATATCGGCCGGTATGTACACAAGCGCGTCGCGGTGGCTTGTCCTCAGGGAGTCTTTGGCAGCATCCAGGCTGAGGGTCGTATAATGGAATACCAGGGTCTCGTTGCTTTCGAATTTATTGCCGAACAGGCCGCTTTCATCCAGGATTTCTATGGATTTGGTATCGACCGATCCGACAGCGACCCAGATGACTCCGGCATAAAAGCCGACCAGGAGAAGGGGAGTAAGCAGGGTCATCACGATGAACGACTTTTTCTTCACCCGGACCATGTATTCTCTTTTCAGTACCAGCAGAATATTTCTCATCTGTAAATCAATAGGAAGATATTATTGCCATCCGTTTTTGGCGGCATATAAATCGCCTGTGAAAATAGTAAAACGGCCGGGAAATCACCCCACGACGGTGCCAAGCTCCACCGCGGCGAGCATGGCAATGTTTTTCAGCCGCAGGTATTCGAGCTGGAGATCGTGGATTTCCTGGTCGCTGCTCACATCCCGTATCCTGAGCATGCAATCCTTCATTTTTTCTTCCAGGTAAGCCTTTTTGAGCCTGAGGATAAATTTGAAGCAGCTTTTGTCGAGCAGGTCCATTTCGGACGGGACATAAATTTCAAACTTCTCGTGCCAAAGGCTGCTTACTTCGTATTTTGTAGTGGTCCAGCCGATCGTCAGGCCGCGGATATCCATGTCGTCGTGCTGCAGGAAGTGGTCCGTGCCGGGTATTTCGTTTTCCCGGAAGCTGTTGCGGAAGGTATCCAGGATCCGGTTAAATATGGCTTCGGAGAACTCGATCTCCTCGATCTGGCCGAGGACGTATTTGCAGACGGTGTAGTCGGCCTCCAGCTCGACGTTGCCGAACAGGACGAGAAGCCGGACGAAGGCTTCCTCCTGGTAGTACAGCCTGCTTTTCCTGCCGATGGCCCGGTCTGTCTCCGGCAGCACGCCGGGGACCCCGGAAAGCCCGGGAGACAGGTCGATGTCGTGCGGAGCATCCGGCACGGCGTGCCCGGGTTCCCTGCTTTTGCGGTTGCGGTGCTGCCGGAGGATCTTGTTGCCTTCCGATATCAGCAGCTGTTCTTCCACGCCGAGCAGCTCCGCGGTCCTTTTAAAGAAAATCTGGCGTTTGATGGCATCCGGTATGCGGACGATGCTTTCCACTACCTCTACGATGATCTGCGCTCTTTTGAAGGGGTCGTTCCCGGCTTCGGCAAGCAGGGTTTCGGCTTTGAAAGTAATGAAATCGCGGGTGGCTTCCTTCAGGTGCTCCCGGAATGCCTCCGCCCCGATTTTTCTGAGGTAGCTGTCGGGATCGTCCCGGTCGGGGAAGGTCACGATGCTTACGTTCAGCCCTTCTTCCAGGACGATGTCCAGCCCGCGGAGGGCCGCTTTGATCCCGGCGGGGTCGCCGTCGTACAGGATGGTGATGTTCTGCGTAAAACGCGAGATAAGCCGGATCTGCTCTACGGTAAGCGAGGTGCCTGACGATGCCGCGACGTTTTCTATCCCGGCCTGGTGAAGGGAAAGGACGTCGGTATATCCTTCCACCAGGTAGCACAGGTCATGCTGGCGTATGGAGGCCCTGGCCTGGGAAATCCCGTACAGGACCTCGCTTTTGTAGTATACCTCCGTTTCCGGGGAGTTGATATATTTCGGGCTTTTCTTGTCGGTCTTCAGCGTCCGGGCGCCGAATGCGATCACCTTGCCGGCAATGCTGTGAATGGGAAACATGACTCTTCCCCGGAACCGGTCGTATCCTTCCGAAGCGGAGTCTTCCTTTTTGATGGTCAGGCCGGATTTCTCCAGCACCTCCGCGCTGAATCCCTTCGCTTTTGCGGCCCGGGCCAGGGCATCCCATTTATCGGGGCTGTACCCCAGCTCGAACTTCCTGATGGTCGCCTCGTTAAATCCCCTCTCCCTGAAGTAGCTCAGGGCGATGGATTGTCCCTCCTGCGTATGCAGCAGCTGTTCCCGGAAAAATTCCTTGGCAAAATTGAGGATGATGAAGAGGCTTTCCCTTTCGTTCTGGCGCACCATCTGCTCGTCGGTGCCCTGCTCTTCCTGTACCTCGATGCCGTATTTCTGGGCGAGGTGCCGCATGGCCTCGCCGTAGCCGACCCCGTCGATGTCCATGACAAACTTGATGGAGTCGCCGGCCGCACCGCAGCCGAAGCACTTGTAGATCTGCCTGGCCGGGTTGACGTTGAAGGATGGGGTCTTTTCGTTGTGGAACGGACAGCAGGCCTGGTAATTTGCGCCGCGCTTTTTGAGGGAGACATAATCGCCGATCACCTCCACGATGTCCGTGGCCTGTTTGATGCGATCGATTGTTTCCGGGGCAAGGCGCATTTTCTGCAGATTTAAACAGGATAAAAAGTCTCCGGACGAAGATAATAAATTCCGGTGTTTTCCGGTTCCCTTTTTTGACGTTCTGCAGGAAGCGCCGTGGTAAAAACGACATGCCGGTCCTGACCTGTACGGGCAAGGGACCCGGATAAAAACACGGCCGGAGAGGTTCCGGCCGCCGGCATATCAAAGTAAGATCGGTAAGACTACTTGGACAAAAACCTTCCGAGGGCTTTGCCCGCTGCCGCGTAGGCCTCCTGGATCCGTGTCCCGGTGTCAAAGTCATACCCGCCGAAGGTACGGCCCGGTGCCTTTTCGATGGAGATCCGGGCGATCACCTGGGAAGGGTTGCTGCTGTCCACGATCAGGGCCTCCGCATTGATCATCGCATTTTTGCGGGTTACATAGATGTTGAAGCCGGGTTCGGTAAAAGTGGTTTTCAGAATCAACGTGTATTTTGCGGATTTCGGCCCGATCTGGATGTCACTGTATTTGTTGAAAAGTTCCTCAAACTGCGGCTCGAACCTGGCCTCCCGGTCGTCCACCCAGGCTTCGGCCCATTTGTCGCCTTTTCCCCCTTCTTTGGCATTGTATTCGGATTTCTTCTTGGCCACATAGTCTGCCTCCTTGTCAAACTTCCCGACGGCCATAGAAGAATAGTCATATTTGACCTGGAGGGAGGTCTGTCCTTTCAGGGCGCCCAGGTCACCCTCGGCCAATTTGATTTTCTGTGCGGATGCCTGGAGGGCAACTGCCGCGGTAAGCACGGCAGAGAGAAAGATTTTCAAGGTTTTCATATTCTGATCGGTTTTTTATGGAATATCGCGATGCAAATGAACGACTTAGTTTTTAATTTTTTATCTCCGGAGACAAGGAATTTATTATCCGGACGCAGCGAC
>JBEBSO010000028.1:0-13508 GCA_040394275.1 Telluribacter sp. | reverse complement strand
CCTGTCCAGGTTCGTATATGACGATGTAAAGGATACGTTGCTGCTCTCTACCGAAAAAGTGTTGCTGACGGTGCCTGTCAAACGCAACGAATGCTGCCATACGGGCGGCTCGATTGCCTGGGACGCAGAAGGGAACCTGTACCTGTCTACCGGCGACGATGTCAACCCGTTCAAAATCGGGGGCTTCGGACCGATGGACGGCCGTCCCGGCAGGGAAGGATGGAATGGGCTGTGGACTTCCTCCAATACCAACGATCTCCGCGGAAAAATACTCCGGATCAGGCCGCAGCCGGATGGTTCCTACACCATCCCCAAAGGCAACCTGTTCCCGCCCAACCTGGAAAAAACCCGTCCCGAAATCTACGTGATGGGCAACCGCAACCCCTACCGGATCTCGGTCGATCAGCGGACGGGGTACCTGTACTGGGGAGAAGTCGGTCCTGATGCCGCCAACGACAAGGAAGGACGCGGCCCCCGGGGGTACGATGAAGTCAACCAGGCCCGGGAAGCCGGGTACTATGGCTGGCCGCTTTTTGTAGCCGACAACAAAGCCTACAACCGTTACGATTTCGAGACAGAAGTATCCGGCGAAAAATTCGACCCGCTCAAGCCGGTAAACGAATCTCCGCACAATACCGGGCTGAAGGAGCTCCCGCCGGCAAAAGGGGCCTATATCTACTATCCCTATGCCGAATCTC
This sequence comes from Telluribacter sp., assembly GCA_040394275.1. Classification (GTDB taxonomy): domain Bacteria; phylum Bacteroidota; class Bacteroidia; order Cytophagales; family Spirosomataceae; genus JBEBSO01. The sequence continues at coordinate 12,810 of JBEBSO010000028.1, read as the reverse complement.
CCGAATTCGGGCCGATCGTAGGCAAGGGCGGAAGAAATGCCATGGCGGGCCCTGTCTATTACTATGGCGACTATGACAGCGGCAAGGACAAATTCCCCCGGTACTACAACGGCAAATTCTTCGCCTACGACTGGATCCGTGACTTTATCAATGTGGTCACGATGAACAAGCAGGGCGACCTTGTCTACATCGAGCGCTTCATGCCGGGTACAAAGTTCAGCCATCCCATCGATATGCAGTTTGCCAGGGACGGTTCTCTCTATGTGCTGGAATACGGGAACAACTGGTTTGCCCAGAATGACGACGCACGCCTTTCCCATATCACCTTCAACGCAGGCAACCGTGCGCCCGAGCCGAAAGCTGCAGCCAGCAAAACCGTCGGGGCAGTCCCGCGGAAAGTATCGTTTTCGTCGGCAGGATCCGTAGACCACGACGGGGACCCGATAAAATATGAATGGAGCTTTGGAAAAGGACTGCCGAAAAGCACGCAGGCCAACCCTGCCTACACCTATCTGAAACCCGGCGAATACACCGCCACGCTGAAGGTGACCGACAACAAACGCAACAGCAGGAGTACTGACATAAAGATCAATTCGGGTAATGAAATCCCGGAAGTAGACATCGCCATCGAAGGCAATAAAAGCTTTTACTGGCACGACAAGCCGATCCGGTACGAGGTGAAAGTGGAAGACAAGGAAGACGGGACCCTGGCCAAAGGCTTGGTCGCAAAGGAAGATGTGATACTCCAGATCAACTACCTGGAAGGATTTGACAAGACGATACTCGCACAGGGTCACCAGGCCAATACCGGCTTTGCGACGGGAAAAAGGCTGATCGACCTGAGCGACTGCAAAGCCTGCCACTCCGAAGACCGGCAGTCCATCGGGCCATCCTACCGCGACATTGCCAAGCGCTATGCCAACGAAAGGAACGTCATCAAAACCTTGTCGGCCAAAATCATCAACGGCGGCGGCGGAGTATGGGGACAACAAGCGATGGCCCCGCACCCCCAGCACAAGCAGGAAGAAGCCGAAGAGATGGTAAAATACATCATGTCGCTCGGCCAGGAGAAGAAAAATGAATCCAAACCCCTCGCGGGCGCTTATATGCCCGAACCGAAACCGAAGCCGGGCTCATACATTTTCACTGCCAGCTACACAGATAAAGGCAAAGGGAGCATAGGCCCGCTCACCGGAACCAAAACCGTGGCGCTTCTTGCCTCCACCCTGCCCGCCAACAGCCTGGACGGCGGCAAGGACTACAAGATCAGCAAGGAGGCCGATACCGAAAGTGTGACCTTTACCAAAAACGGCAGCTATATTGTGTTTAAGAATATTGACCTGACGGAAATAAACCAGGTAAAGGCGCAACTAAGCCGCGTCAAGAACAGCATGGGCGGCGCCCTGGAAATAAGGGCGGACTCCCCGACAGGCACAAAGCTCGGTACGGCCAATGTAAAACCGGATGACAGCGAGGTAACCATCCGGTTGAGCGCACCGTCAGACGGCAAAAAACGGGATATCTACTTTGTAGCCAACCAGGGCTTTGCAAGTCCGCGCCCGATCTTCGGCCTGACTTCCCTGGATTTCGGAAAATAGAAAGCTATTCCACAGATCAATATCCTGATGAAAAGGGCCGGCTTCCGCCGGCCCTTTTTCATTATATCCCGGGTATGCTGCCACCGCACGCTCCTTTTCGCGGCTCCCGGTGCGCTGTCCCTTCATTTTGTCCGAGGCCGGCTTACTGACTCGCTTCAGGATAATCGCCCGGTCGGGATACCGTGCGGAACAAAGGCAGGCAGCACCGGGAAGGCATTTTTGCTTTTTTAAAGCCGTTTTATTGGTTAAGTAAGAAATGATCGACAAATTTGTTTGTACTGGCTGCTCTCTCCCTGGCAGGATCAGGAAAAACAGGAGAGTGCCCGATATTTTCATAGCCCGAAAAATACCCCATGATTGCCGCCAAAGATCTTACCTTTTCCTATTCACCGGGAGCTGACGCCCGGTCCTTTTCCTTCCCTGATTTCAGATGCAGCAACAACGAGACCCTGCTGATACTCGGCCAATCCGGACGCGGCAAGACGACGCTGCTGCACCTGCTGGCCCTCCTGCTCAGGCCTGCCTCAGGAGAAATTCTCATTGACGACACAGCCGTCCGGGAGCTCTCGCCGCGCCAGGCAGCGGGTATACGGGCTCAGAAGATCGGCATCGTCTACCAGAAAGCCCATTTTGTAGGCGCGCTCAGCGTCATGGACAATCTCCTTCTCGCCAACTATCTTTCGGACAGGCCACAGGACCGGGAACGGGCCGTATTCCTGGCCGGGGAGCTCGGGTTTGCCGGCCACCTGCACAAAAAGACGCACCAGCTCAGCCAGGGGGAGCAACAAAGGGTTTCGATTGCGAGGGCGCTCATGAACAACCCTACCGTCATACTTGCCGATGAGCCGACCTCCAGCCTGGACGACCTCAACTGCGACCGCGTCATTCACCTGCTGCAGGAACAGTCGCAAAAGCTCGGTGCCAGCCTGGTGGTAGTGACGCATGATCAACGGTTAAAATCCCGGTTCCCGAACAGCATTTCCCTCTGATGCCGATCACGGTCAACAAAAACTGTCTATACATACCTGATTGAAACCTCATTCATCATGAACCTTTTCAAAATAAGCTGGGCCAACGTAAAAAACAAGAAGCTGAACAGCTTTCTGAGCGTGCTCTTGCTCACCCTGGGGATCGGGCTGATTTCCATCCTTCTCCTGCTCAACAAGCAGCTCGACGAGCAGTTCCGGAAGAACCTGAGAGGGATTGATCTGGTCGTCGGCGCCAAAGGAAGCCCGCTTCAGCTCATTCTCTCCAGCATATACCAGATCGACTCTCCTACCGGCAACGTTTCCCTGGAAGAAGTCAACCGACTTAAAATGAACCCCTTTGTGAAGACGGTCATTCCTCTTTCCATGGGCGACAACTACAAGGGCTTCCGTATCGTCGGCACTACCGGCAAATACCCCGAGCACTTCAGGGCTACGGTGGGCACGGGAAAGCTGTTCGAAAAATCAATGGAGGCCACCATCGGGAGCAAAGTTGCGGAAGCCACAGGGCTGAAGCCCGGCGACACTTTTGCGGGATCCCACGGCATGGACAGCGAAGGGGAAACGCACGGCGAATCTTTATATGAAGTAACCGGCATTTTTGAACCGTCCGGCTCCGTGGTCGATCAGCTCATCCTGACCGACCTGGCCAGCATATGGGATCTTCACCAGCACGAAGAAGGGCATTCCAGCCAGGCCCCCGCCCTCCTGGAACCGGAAGAAGACCACGACCACGAAGAGGGAGAAGCGCATCACGCAGAAGCGGAAAAGCAGGTAACCAGCGCGCTGATCGGCTTCAGGAACCCGATGGGCGCTGTCATGCTGCCCCGGCAGATCAACGACAATACCAATATGCAGGCCGCTTCTCCCAGCATAGAGATCAACCGGCTTTTTGAGCTGCTGGGCGTAGGCATAGATACGCTGCGGGCCTTGGCCGTCATCATCATTGTTATAGCGGGGATCAGCGTTTTCGTATCGCTTTACAATTCGCTGAAGGAAAGGAAATACGAAATGGCGCTCATGCTGTCCATGGGCGGCACCCGTTCCAGGCTTTTCCTGATGCTGCTCTCCGAAGGGCTCCTGCTGGCCGTCTTTGGTTTTCTGGCCGGCATCTCGCTCAGCAGGCTGGGGCTCTGGGTATTCAGCCGGTCTGCGGAGAAAGACTTTCATTACAGCCTGGCCGATTTCGGCTTTTTGCCCGAAGAAGGCCTGCTGCTGGCAGGTGCGATCGCGCTGGGGATCCTGGCCGCGGCCCTGCCTTCACTCGGCATCTATCGCCTGAACATCTCGCGGACGCTGGCAGAGGACTAGATTTCACTTTGCAGGTATTTGCTTGTGGTTTGTTCTTCTGTATATTTGTCAGATAAATGCCGGCCGGGCAAACTAATGTCCGCTTGTAAACGTTAATTGTTCATAAAATGACTGACCGGTCCCCGGGGAAACAAAAAACAAGTGCCATGAAAATCGCCTATCGCCTTATTCCCGTTCTTTTTGTGACTGCGCTGATGGCTTTTACACCTCCTGCCAACCCAACCAAAATCACCTGGGAAATGCTGAGGGATGTGACATTCAGCAAAAAGAAACACGAAGCAGAAGGCATCTATATCCTCCATCCGACCTTCGGCGAGCCTATCCGGAAGCTGAACAACAAGGAAGTAACCATTACCGGCTATATCATACCGATGGACCTGGAGGAAAACCTCTACGTGCTTTCCGCTTTCCCTTACAGCGCCTGCTTTTTCTGCGGCGGGGCCGGACCGGAATCGGTAATGGCGCTTGAATTCAAAAAGAATTCCCCGCAGAAATTCAAGACGGACGAGCGACTGACCTTCAAAGGCAACCTGAAGCTCAATGCGGATGATATTTACAAGATGAACTACATTCTGGAAAACGCGGAAGTCACAAAGGAGTAACTTTCCGCCATCCTGCCCGATAAAAAAAATGTCCGCCGGCCGACACCGGCGGACATTTTTTTCCACCCTCCTCCCGACGCAGAACTATCCGTGTGCCGGAAAGTCTTTTCCGGCCGTGCGGTCAGTAACGCTGCAGATCCGCCGAAGAATGAATAAAGACACCCTGTTGCGGTGATGCGGACAAGGCAAGCATGGCCCTCGCCACCCGGGAAGCTTCAATGGCCCTGTATTTTAACAGCGGACCGGACAGCAGCGGCTGCAGCAAGCCCATGACGCCGGCAGCGATCTTCTCCCCTATCCTCCGCTCTTCCCGGGCTCCCAGCAGCAGCGAAGGCCGGTAGATGTGCAGCACCGGGTAGCCCAGCCTCTTCAATCCTTCTTCCACATCTCCCTTCACCCGGTTGTAAAGGAAGAAAGACCGGCTGTCTGCGCCCATGGCCGTCACGATATGAAACCGGGAGGCGCCGTTGGCCAGCCCTGCTTCGGCGACCTGCAGGGAAAAGATTTCGTCCACCTCACGGAATGCTTCACGGGACCCGGCCTTTTTTATCGTAGTCCCCAGGCAGCAGAACACGACATCAGCCCGGATCAGGGAAGGATCCGGATGGTGAAAGTCGTACCTGATCTCGCTGAGCCGGGCATGATCTATCCCGAGCGGCTTCCGTACAAGTGCCTTTACTTCGGCGTATCTTCCCGAATCGAGAAGAAGCCGTACCAGCTGCCGGCCTATCAGGCCGCTCGCGCCGGCTACCAGTGCTATTCCGGACATCTTTTAATTGAAAAATGGTCAATACCGGCCGTTACTGCCACACGACCTCTATGGCCCGGTCTTTCAGGTCAATGGTCGTATATTTTTCTCCCGTCTGCCGCCGCAGGCTGATCATCCCGTTTTCCACTTTCACGACCTGCTGGGAGATCACGTCTTTTGTATTCTTTTTCCGGTAAACAGCGAGAAGGGCTTCTGTCGTTCTGACGGGAATCTGGACGGAGCGTCCCGATGCGGTGACCGACCTGTTCAGATCGGGCGACGCCACATTCCTTACCATATCCAGCGCCCGGGAAGCCTGGGGCACGCCGTAGCCTACGAAATTGTTGCCGTACGGATACAGATGTGCCGACTTCTCGATGACGGAGATGAGCTCACGGCTGTTGAGATGCGGATCGGCCTCCATAAGGCAGGCGGCAAAACCGGTGATCACCGGCGCCGACAAGGACGTGCCATACAGCGAAAAGCACGACACATTCGGCTTGAGATAGGGCAGGAACTCCGGCCCGATGCTGCTGTACCCTATCTTGTTCCAGAAACGCTGGTTGGTAGCTCCGACTGTCAGCACGCCCTTCGCATCGGCCGGCGTAGACAGCAATCTCCAGGATTTATCGTCCCCTTCGTTGCCGGCCGAAATCACCAGCAGCATTCCTTTCTGCTCGGCGGCCATCTGGGCCGCCCTGCTGATTGCGCTCGTCTTCCCGTCCATCTGCGAAGGCGTATAGTTGTCGCGGGGATCAGTAAAGCCCTTTGCATAGCCCAGCGAGGTATTGATCAGCCTTACTCCCAGGCTGTCCATCCATTCCATCGCCGCAATCCAGTTGTCTTCCTCGCCTCTCCATTCCCGGAGCGAATAATCTGTCCTGGCCAGGTAAAACGATGCGTTGATCGCCATGCCGTATTTTACCTGCTCGGATCTGTCCACACCGGAGATCGCCGCCATCACTTCTGTCCCGTGCATGTCCGAGTAAGACTCCGCCATGCTGTAGAGGAGCTCCGCCGGGATATCCGGCTTGACATAATCCCGGATGCCCAGGATCCGGTTGTTGGAAAATATATGCGCGAGGGAGGCAGAGGAATCCGCCCCGTAGAAACCGGCGTCGATCACGCCGATGGTAACGCCGTTACCGCTGAGACCGGCTTTCGTAAACGCGCCGGACTGTACCTGCTCCATGACGGGCGCTGCCATCGCACGGTCCTCCGAAGGCATTGCGGCGATATAAAAACCGGCGTCCACAGGCACGACATCCGTCACAAAATCAAGGCGCCGGAGCGCATCGGCCTGGGCCGGGGTCAGTACCGACGACACCGCATTGAGCCACCGGGAGTGCCGGAGCACCCGGATGGATTTGCCCTTCAATGCCCGGATATACTCCTCCTTTACGGGCAGATCCGTCTCGTCAAAGGGGGACAATCCGAGGTGAAGCCTGTTTTGCCGGGTCTTTTCAGAAATGGCCGGCCGCCCGTCCGGGTTTTTACCGTCCAGGTAGATCCAATACTTCGACTGACCGTGCGCAAAAAGAGTAACAAGGCAAAGGGAAAGGGCAAAAAGGAATCTCATGCAAACAGAGTAAATGTAAAAGAATACCCGCGGGCTTCTTTTACAAAGGGATATGGACCAGCTTCTTGGTCTCAAAAAACGCTTCGTCAAAGTAGTCCGACAAAGTAAAGATACGAGCTTTTCTGTTAAGTTCATGTAATTCCTCCGTGATATCCCCGCCCTTCAGGTACAGGATCCCGTTTTTAAGCTCATGAAAGGAATTGCGGCTGATCTTTCCCTTCACCCATTCGGTAAACGGCTTCAGCCTGGTCACCGCGCGGCTTACCACAAACTCGAAGTCGTCGTCCACTTTGTCCGCCCGGATCTGCTGCGCCTCCACGTTGGTCAGCGACAGCGCCTGCGCCACTTCCCTGACCACCTTTATCTTCTTGCCGATGCTGTCTACCAGCAGGAAACGCGCTTCCGGGAACATAATCGCCAGGGGAATACCGGGAAACCCGCCGCCCGTACCGACATCCAGGATGGTCGTCCCCGGCTTAAAGCTGATCACTTTGGCGATGGCCAGCGAATGCAGGATGTGCCGCTCGTAGAGAAAGTCGATGTCCTGCCTGGAAACCACGTTGATCTGTGCATTCCATTCCCCATATAGTCGGCCTAATTCCCCGAACTGCTCCTGCTGCAGGGCATCAATGCGGGGGAAATACCTGATAATTTTATCCATACTTTTTGCCTGCATTTTCCGGGAAGGGACCTATCGCCAGCGTGTATTCCGCCTGCGGCTGAACAGGGTCACCGGTCCCATCACAACATAATAAATAAAGAGCGCCGCATCCAGGAAGATCAGCGAATACCAGGGCACCGTGCTTCCCAGGCGCCTGTTGATCAGGCCGAGCACCACAAGCTGCAGCAGCCACCGCACTCCCGCGATCACCCCCAGCGCCTCCGCCAGGAAAAAATCCTGCAGGTAAAACGCGTAGCCGAGCGTGGCTATCCCGGCTGTCCACAGCCCGACGTGGGAGAAAGAGAGCAGCCCAAGATACAGCTTGTTGCGGAACCGGTAATACTTCCCGACCGACAGGTGCCTCTTTTTCTGCCTGAACCAGGCTTTCCAGCTCGTTTTGGGTATGGACCAGCTGAATGCCCCCGGATCGGTGCTGATGGCCACATTACGTTCGGTAGCCGTTTCGTTGATGAACAGGTCATCGTCGCCGCCGATGATGTTCTTGTGGTTATAGAACCCCTTGTTGGAAAAAAACAAATCCCTGCGGTACATCAGGTTACGCCCCACACCCATGTAGGCCAGCCCGGCTTTGGCAAAAGAGAGGTACTGCACCGCTGTATAGAACGTCTCACACCTGATAAACCAGTTGAGCAGGCCTCCTCCTGCGAAATAGGGCGAATAGCCCAGTACAATATCCTTACCACCGGTGAGCTGGGAGGCCATGGAAGCCATCCAGAACTCATCTGCCGGTCTGCAGTCCGCATCGGTCATCAGCATCAGCGGGTACTTCGCATGCTTCATCCCGATGGTGATCGCGTATTTTTTGGGCGTGATATAGTCGTGGGCTTCCGCTATTTTGATGTGCCGGATGTGGTTCCATTGCGCGGCATGAAGATCAAGGTATTCACCCGTACCGTCCCACGACCGGTCGTCCAGCACAATCACTTCGTATTCGGGATATTGCTGCGCATCCAGCAGCGGCAAAAGCTCCTTCAGGTTCTCCAGCTCGTTCCAGGCGCAGACCAGCACGGTCACTGCCGCAGTATCGTCTTTTCTATCGAGATTCTGATGCCACAGAAGGCGACTGAAGATGCCGAGATAAAAGAAGAGCTGGATAGTTACAAACAGTGCCGTAGCCGTTAATAACAGTATACCTATTGCCACACGATAAGGAGTTGAATATCACATTTTTTTACAAATATAAGCCCGTTCGTCCGATTCTTCCTATGAACGGGCTATTTTTGCAGCGCTTTAAAACGGGGCCGGAGCGCCCGGAAACCGGCCGGGAGAAACCGTTTTCCCGAAACCAACCTTATTACCATACGAATGCATTTTTCACTCGACAGCAAAGATCCGGGAAGTAAAGCGCGGACAGGGACCATCCGGACGTCACACGGTACCATCCGGACCCCGATTTTCATGCCGGTAGGCACGGCCGGATCGGTTAAAGCGGTGCATCAGCGCGAGCTGGATCAGGACATACATGCACAGGTCATACTGGGCAATACCTATCATCTCTACCTGCGCCCGGGCCTGGAGGTCATCCGCGGGGCGGGCGGGCTGCACCGGTTCAACGGCTGGAACAAACCCATCCTGACCGACAGCGGGGGCTACCAGGTGTACTCCCTGGCCGGGACCGGCAGGAAAATCACCGAAGAAGGGGTAAAATTCAAATCGCATGTGGACGGTTCCACACACATCTTCACCCCCGAAAACGTAATGGATATCCAGCGGACCATCGGGGCGGATATCATCATGGCCTTCGACGAATGTACCCCTTACCCCTGCGAGTACGGGTACGCACGCGCATCCATGGAGATGACCCACCGCTGGCTCGACCGCTGCTGCCGGCGGTTTGATGAGACTGCCCCGCACTACGGCTATTCCCAAACCCTGTTCCCGATCGTACAGGGAAGCGTTTACAAGGACCTGCGGAAACAATCGGCGGAGACCGTCGCCGCCAGGAACAGGGACGGGAATGCCATCGGCGGACTTTCCGTAGGAGAGCCGGCCGAGGTCATGTATGAGCTGACAGAGGTCGTCTGCGACATTTTACCTGAAGACAAGCCGCGCTACCTGATGGGCGTAGGCACGCCGGCCAACCTTCTGGAGTGTATTTCGCTGGGCATCGACATGTTCGACTGTGTAATGCCTACGCGCAATGCACGCAATGGCATGATTTTTACGACAGAAGGAATCATCAATATCAAAAACGAAAAATGGAAAGATGACCATTCGGCGATCGACCCGAACCTTGCGGGGTATGTAAGCGGCTTTTACAGCAAAGCCTACCTCCGGCACCTGATCAGGTCCGGGGAAATGCTGGGCGCCCAGGTTGCAAGCATTCAAAACCTCACCTTCTACCTTTGGCTTGTCGGTGAAGCCCGGCAAAAGATTGAGGAAGGCGTCTTTACGGAATGGAAAAAAAGCATGCTGAACAGGATCATGCAGCGGCTCTGACCCGGGGCCGGTCCCGGAAATCCGGTACGATACCCGCCCGGGTCATGGAATTCAGTTCAGCAAATAAGTTGGTTTAATCATATGCGTCACCTATTTTTGTCACATATCAAGACAACGGTATAGATTTACTCATATAATTTTCGTTCTGGCGTAAGTTTACCAGACTATCGCTTTCACAAAAAAACACATCGTATGAAAAAAATATCCTTGTTGATTGGTGCGCTTGCAGCTGCTGCGGTGCTTCACGTACCCCTCCTGGCACAGGAATATCCGGCTCAACCCAACTCACCAGCCTACAACCCGAAAGCTTCCTACGACGGCCCCTATAAGCAGAACACCTGGTCTGTGTCCGCCCATTTCGGACCGGCCCAGTTTTTCGGAGACCTGCGGGAATACGATTTTTTCCCTGTCACCAAAAACTCCTCCGACAGCAAAAGCGAATTGAGCTTCCAGGGCGGGCTCACCGTCAATAAGCAGCTTTCCTACCTGCTGGGGCTGCGTGCCGACGGATCGATGGGACAGCTCAAGGGGATGAAGCGCCGGCTTTACAACCGGTATTTCACAGCCGACTATTACGACGCCTCGGTTTCGGCAACCGTCAACCTGAAAGGGCTCCTCATGGGTCCCAATAAAATGAAGCATTGGAAAATCGACGGCTACGTAGGGGTCGGTCATGTATGGTACGATTCCAAAGCCTATGCGCTCGGAAACGAAACGCTGATAAGAAGCACGGACGGGTTCCGGAACGACTGGACGGTGCCTGTGGGAGTAACCGTTAATTATGAAGTCTCCCCCCGTATCGACATAGGCCTGGACTTTCGCCTGACCCATACCAACTCCGACGTTGTCGACGCCACCTGGGGAGGCGACTACTCCACCAATCCCAACGACGGGCAGGGCATCCATACGCTGAAAAATTCCCGCAAGGGAAATTCTGCGCTGGACAAATACGGCTACGGCTCGCTCATGCTGACCTACAAGCTCGGTAAGAAGCCGTTGCGCGTGGCGAAGAAAAACGGGAAATACGCCTACGATGCGGACCAGGATGGATTTTACAACCTTCGCTATACGGATCCCAGGCTGCTGGTCAAGCCGCCGAAAATCCTCTCCCTGGAGGAAATGGATTCCGTCGCGAAGGCCAACCGCCCCGAAGACATCGATCCCAGGCTGCTGCTTGACTCCGACGGGGACGGCGTTTCCGACTATTTTGACAAAGAGCCCGATTCACCGGCGGGCAGCGTAGTGGACGGAAGCGGACGGGTCATAGATTTTGACAGCTACGTCAGGAACGGCCTGACCACCCACCTGGGCTGTACCGAGATTTTTGCCAACATCGAGTTTGAAACCAACAAATTCAGCATCCTTCCGGAACACCGGGAACTCCTGAAGAAAGTGGCTGCGGTGATGAACCAGAACGGCTGCCGCCTGCAGCTGGCCGGGCATGCCGACCGTCGCTCGAACGACCGCTATAACCTCAACCTGTCCAGGAGACGCGTGGAAGCCGTCAAGAGCTACCTGGTCAATGACGCAGGTCTGAAAGACCCGTCCAAGGTCATCGTCGATTATTTCGGGGCTTTCAAACCGATCGCCGACGATTCGAAGGAGGGGATGCGCAAGAACCGGAGAGTGGAGCTGAAGCTTCTTCCTTAGATTTTTTCAGGGGCTCCGACGGAGCCCCTGTCTTTGACCCGCAGCGGAGACACCCCGCCTGGGTTTGCCGATCCTTTCTGCCATTCGGCAGAAACTCAAAAATGGCCGGGCCGGAAGCCCGGCCAAAATGTATGATCAACATGAATAAACCGTATGATTTCCTGATCGTGGGCGCCGGGCTGTGGGGATGTGTTTTTGCGCATGAAGCTACCAAAAGAGGCAAAAAATGCCTGGTGATCGACAGGCGAAGCCACATCGGGGGAAATACCTATTGCGAAAACGTGGAAGGCATCAACGTCCACGTATACGGCGCGCATATATTTCACACCAACGACAAGGAGATATGGGACTACGTCAACTCGTTTGTCACGTTCAACAGGTACACCAATTCTCCTGTAGCCAATTACAACGGCGAGCTTTACAACCTGCCGTTTAATATGAATACCTTCTACCAGCTCTGGAAAGTAAGGACCCCCGAAGAAGCGAAAGCAAAAATTGCCGAACAGGTACGTGAAGCGGGGATTACCGATCCGAAAAACCTCGAGGAGCAGGCCATCTCGCTGGTCGGGACGGATATTTATGAAAAACTGATCAAAAGCTATACGGAAAAGCAATGGGGCCGGAAAGCGACCGAGCTTCCCGCCTTTATCATCAAAAGGCTGCCGGTCAGGTTCACCTTCGACAACAACTATTTCAACGACCGCTACCAGGGCATCCCGATCGGCGGATACAACAAGCTGTCGGAAGGATTGCTGGCCGGTTCGGAGGTCAGGCTGGGCATCGATTTTTTTGCCGGCCGGGAAGATCTCGTCCCGCAGGCGGATACCGTCGTATATACCGGGAAAATAGACGAATACTTCGGCTACAGCCTCGGTGCGCTGGAATACAGGAGCCTGCGGTTTGAAAACCAGACGCTGGAGATGGAAAACTACCAGGGAAACGCAGTCGTCAACTATACGGACGCGGAAACTCCCTTTACCCGGATCATCGAGCACAAGCATTTTGAGTTTGGCACACAGGAGAAGACGGTGATCACCCGGGAATATCCCCAGGAATGGCAGGCCGGTGCAGAACCGTATTACCCTATCAACGACGACCGGAACGACCGGCTCTTTAAAAAGTACCGGGCTTTGGCCGATGCCGAAAAAGATGTTATTTTCGGAGGAAGATTGGCCGAATACCGTTACTACGATATGCACCAGGTGATCGCCTCGG
>JBEBSO010000027.1:0-13656 GCA_040394275.1 Telluribacter sp. | reverse complement strand
CTTCGCGGAAGGCAAACTCCGGGTCAGAGAGATCTTCCCTGCTGTCCGGGATCATCGGTACACCCGCCCGGGTGGCCAGGTTTTTCGCCCTGACTTTATCTCCCAGCGCCTCCATGGACTCGGGCGACGGCCCTACAAAAATGATCCCCTCCTCCCGACACCTGCGCGCCAGGTTTACATTTTCGGAAAGAAACCCGTATCCCGGGTGAATGGCGTCGGCTTTTTTCGATTTGGCCAGCCTGATGATTCCCTCCACATCGAGGTAGGGTTTCAGGGGCTCGTCGTTTCTGCCGATCTGGTAGGATTCGTCTGCCTTGTAACGATGCAGCGAATACCGGTCCTCGAAAGTGTAAACAGCAATAGTCGTGATTTCCAGCTCAGTCGCGGCCCTCATGATCCGGATGGCTATTTCGCCCCGGTTGGCAATGAGCAGGCGTTTAATTGGCTTAATAGGGGTGTCCATTATTTATTTAAGTACTTGCAGAAAAGTATAATGTTACAAAACTGGCCCAAGGTCCGATATTTTTGCCAGCAATAGCACAATTAAGGGGCAGAAAATTCGACCTGGGCGGATTTCGGGATGCCGAACCGCGCAGCCCGTTTCTCCAGCGATTGCAGCAGCTCCTCTGCCTTAGCCCGGTACGCCGCCGGGTCACTCCAGCTTTTTGCGGGGTCGAGCAGTTCGGCCGGTACCCCCGGGCACGCCGTCGGCATATCGAAGCCAAAGACAGGATGAGGCCTGAACGGGACGTCCCGCAGCGATTTCTGAAGCACTGCGCTCAGCAGGGCACGGGTATAAGGAAGCGGGATCCGGTACCCCGTTCCGTACGGGCCGGCCACCCAGCCGGTGTTGACGAGCCATACCTTGGTTTTGCCTGTCCGCAGCCGTTTTCCCAGCATTTCCGTATACGCGGCCGGCGAAAGGGGAAGAAAGGCCGCGCCGAAGCACGGGGAAAAGGTAGCGACCGGCTCGTTGATCCCGATTTCCGTACCGGCTATTTTGGAGGTGTACCCGGTGACAAAATAGAACATGGCCTGTTCGGGGGTAAGCCTGGCCAGCGGAGGCAGTACGCCGCAGGCATCGGTCGTCAGGAAAAAGATGTTGTCGGGATGCTGGGCCGTAGCCCCCTGCAGCACATTGGGGATGTGGTAAAGGGGGTAGGATACCCGCGTGTTTTCCGTGACCGAAGCATCTGCGTAGTCGACTTTCCTGGTATTTTTCAGAAAGCGGGTGTTTTCCAGCACGGCGCCGGACCTGATCGCGTCGTAGATCTGGGTTTCCTTTTCCCGTTCCAGGTTGATCACCTTGGCGTAGCACCCGCCCTCGAAATTGAATATGCCTTTTTCAGACCAGCCGTGCTCGTCGTCGCCGACCAGCTTCCGGTCGGGATCAGAGGAAAGCGTGGTCTTTCCGGTCCCCGAAAGTCCGAAAAACAGTGCCGTGTCGTTTTTGAGTCCCCGGTAGCTCCCCACGTTGGCAGCGCAGTGCATGGGAAGCGCGCCGTCTTCTACCGGCAGGAGAAAATTGAGCACCGTGAAGATGCTTTTTTTGATTTCCCCGGCGTAGGCCGAGCCGCCGATCAGGATCGTCTTCCGTGTGAAATCGATGATGGTAAAGTTTTTTTGCCGGGTTCCGTCTGTTTTGGGATTGGCCTGGAATTCGGGGATGCAAAACACCGACCATTCCGGTTGAAATTGCATCAGATCACTATTTTCAGGCCTTATAAACATATTATAACTGAACAGGTTATGCCACGCCAGCGTGGTAACGACCATCAGCGACCTCCTGTGGCCCTCTGCTGCGCCGGCGTAGGCATATCTTACAAAGATCTGTTTTTCGGCCAGGAACTCCATCATTTTCCGGTGCAATCTTTCGAAGTCACCCGGATCGAACGGTGCATTGACTTCCCCCCAGTCTACCAGCCGTTCCGTCGTCCGGTCGAGCACGATAAACTTGTCTTTCGGGGACCTGCCGGTAAAATGCCCGGTGTCGCACATCAGCGCGCCGGTGGAGGTGGTAACCCCTTCTTTTCTGCTTACCGCCAGCTCGGCGAGCCGCTCCGGCGACATGTTGAGAAAGATGGTTTTGCAGTGGAGCAGCTGGTGCTGTTTCAGCGGGGACAGCGAGATTTCCCCGAAGGGCTTGATGATGATTGCGTTTGACTTGGCCATAGCATTCAGTAATAGATGATTGAAAAACAATTCGTCGCCAATAGCGATTTTTATATGATTAGCGAATCGTCGCTAAAATTACATAGAATTCTGAATTTTATTAGATTTGTGTAAAATTTTTATATTGATGGTTTCTACACAGGACAGGGTACGCCTGATTTTTGGATTAAAGCTGAGACAGCTCCGGCAGGATAAGGGCCTTCAGATCAATGAATTGGCCGAAATGGCGGGTTTCTCGCCTTCCTATCTGAATGAAATCGAGAAGGGAAAGAAGTACCCCAAATCGGAGAAGATATTCGCCCTGGCCCGGGCGCTGGATACGCATTACGATGCGCTGGTGTCCGTTCGCCTGGGAAAGAAGCTGGAGCCGATCGAAGAGCTGCTCAACTCGAACGTGCTCCAGGAGCTGCCGCTCGAGCTGTTCGGGATAGAGGTCGGGGACCTGCTCCGGATGCTGTCGGAAGCTCCCTCCAAAGTAGGCGCCTTTATCAATACCATCATCGAGATCAGCCGCAACTACGGGATGAACGTGGAGCAGTTTTACTTTGCTGCGCTGCGGTCGTTCCAGGAGATGCACGACAATTATTTTGAGGACATAGAGGAGGCGGCGGCCCGTTTTATGGCGGAGCACCGGCAGGCCTGCGGGGGAACATTCGGAGAAATGTGGCTCCGGACACACCTCGAGACCCGCTACCGCTTCAGGGTGGAGGAGTTTGATGAAGCGGACCGGCCCGAGCTGACCGGCATCCGGTCGCTGGTGCTGCCGGGAAGCCAGTCCGTGCTGCTGATCAATAAAAACCTGGAGCCCGGGCAGCGTGCTTTTACCTATGGCCGGGAGATCGGCTTCCAGGTGATGGCAATGAGTCCCCGTCCCTATATATCTTCCCAGACGGAGGCCGAGTCTTTCGAGCAGGTGCTGAACAACTTTAAAGCGTCGTATTTTGCAGGCGCTGTGCTCATTCCCCGCGAAACGCTGATCTCGCGGCTCTCCGTTTTCTTTGCCAACACTTCCTGGAAGCCCCGGGAGTTTGTCGGCCTCCTGAACGAATTCGAGGCGACGCCTGAAATTTTCCTGCACCGGATAAGCAGCCTGATGAGCCAGCATTTCGGGATTAGCCAGCTGTTTTTTCTCAGGTTCGATCACCTGGCATCGAACGGTTCCTTTCGCCTTGCCAAGGAGATGCACCTGGCCAAGCTGCCCTTTATTCACGGTTCTGCCCACGAGCATTACTGCCGCAGGTGGATCTCCCTGAAGATCGTCGAAGACCTGGCGGCCCTGCAGCGGGAGGGGCAGTGGGACGGTGTGCCCCTGTGTGGTGCACAGATTGCGGAGTACATCGATTCGTCCAACCGGTACCTTCTCCTGACGCTGGCCAAGCCGTCGCCTCCGCGGAGGGGCTATAACTCCAGCGTCACGCTGGGCTTTGCCATAGACGACCGGCTGAAGATGCTGGTGAGGTTTCTGGACGACCGCAGCCTGCGCCCGGTCGCGGTCAATGAAACCTGTGAGCGCTGCAGGCTGACGGATTGCGACGAACGCACCTCCCCGCCCGTAGTATGGCAGAGGCAGCAGCGGAACAGGCAGCTGAAGAAGTCCCTGGCCAGGCTGCAGGCGGAATATAAAGTGAAATAGGAAAATGTGTGAATGCTCCATCTTAAACATACCTTTATGTACCAGCTGATTTCTTATGCCAACGGCGGCAGACCGGCAGCGGCCTGGCTGCGCCTTCTTTTGTTTTTTTCGGTTTTAACCGCAGTCCCCCGGGAGGCCCGGGCGCAGCAGCAGGCAGGGGAGCTGGACGTAATCCGCAACAAATGGATGCGCTTCAGCGACGCCCCGGACCGGCTGTACCATACATTGAGCGGTGAAGCGTTCCGGTTGCTGGAGGCCGAAGCTGCCCGTGTGGCCGGGTTGAAAACCGCCGGGGAATGGACCGCCCGTCAGCGGCAGCTGAGAAAGCGGATGTGGGAGGTGCTCGGGCCGTTCCCTGAAAAAACACCGCTGCGCCCGGTCGTCAAAGGCGTCATCCGCAAGGACGGGTACCATGTGGAAAACATCATATTCGAGTCGCTGCCGGGTTACTATGTGACGGCCTCGCTGTTTGTTCCCGCGGGCCTGACGAAGCCGGCGCCGGCGGTGCTGTTCTGCAGCGGGCACAGCCAGCAGGCTTTCAGAAGGGATCTCTACCAGCTTCCGCTGCTCAACCTGGTCAGGAAGGGCTTTATCGTCCTGGCGTTTGACCCGCCCGGGCAGGGGGAAAGATGGCAGTACTACGACCCTCAGAAAGGGAGCTCGCTGATAGGCTCGTCGACGCGGGAGCATTCCTATCCTGCCGCCCAGGCTTTCCTGATCGGCCAGTCTGTGGCCCGGTATTTTGTCTGGGACGGTATCCGGTCCATCGACTACCTGGTGAGCCGTCCCGAAGTGGACGCCCGGCGTATAGGTGTGCACGGGCTTTCGGGCGGCGGTACCCAGTCTGCCTACATCGGCGCGCTGGATGAGCGGGTGGCGGCGGTAGCCCCGGCCGGGTACATTACGGGACACCGGAGGCTGCTGGAGTCGATCGGCGCCCAGGACGGCGAGCAAAGCTTCTATCATGGCCTGGTGCAGGGGATCGATCATGCCGACCTGCTGGAAATGAGAGCCCCGAAGCCTGCCCTGATCATGGCGACTACCCGCGATTTTTTCAGCATACAGGGAACGCGCGAGACGTTTGAACGCGTAAAAAATGCCTACAGCATCCTCGGCAGGCCGGGCCACATCAGCCTGGTGGAGGGCGACTACGAGCACGGGTATACCCGCAATATCCGGGAAAGGATGTATGCATTTTTCCAGGAACACCTGCAGCTGCCGGGGTCTCCAGACGAAGAGGAAGTCGTATACCTGACCGAACAGGAGCTGCAGAAGACCGATACGGGGCAGCTTGCGGATTCGGGCGGCAGCGAGACGCTGTTTAGCCTGAACCGGTCGGAAGCAGAGAAGCTGGATCAGCGCCTGGATAGCAGGAGGAAGGCGGACCTGGCCGCGCACCTCGGCCGGGCGGTCGGCCAGGCAAAGGTTTTGTCCGGGTTCAGGGCGCCTGCCGGGAAAGCGATCCCTGTTTTTACCGGCCGGACGGTCAGGGACGGTTATGTGGTCGAAAAGTATTTTGTGGAAGGTGCGGGAGATTATCCCGTTCCTTATGTATTGTTCAGGCCTGCGCAGGAGACGGGCAAAGCGCTGCTGTACATCCATCCGGGTGGGAAAGCCGGTGCAGCGGCGCACGTCGAACGGTTGGTCCGCAGGGGAATAACGGTGCTTGTGCCGGATCTCGTAGGTACGGGAGAGCTGGCGCCGGACCGTAACAAAGGCAGCTCGGTCATAGAGGGAACTTCCTACAGCATCTGGTTTTTATCGGTGCTGACCGGCAGGAGCATCGTCGGTATGCATGCCTCGGATCTGATCAGGCTGAAGGAAATCCTGAAAACGCACACAGGCGCCAGGGAGATCTGTGCTGTGGCGGAGCAGGAAATGGCGCCGGCGCTGCTGCACGCAGCTGCCTTCGACCGGGGGTTCGGCAGGATCGCCTTGCTGCAGCCTTTTGCTTCCTATAGTTCGGTGGTAATGAGCCGTTTTTACAAACCGTCTTTCCTGAACGGCCTGGTGCCG
Organism: Telluribacter sp.; assembly: GCA_040394275.1. Taxonomy (GTDB): domain Bacteria; phylum Bacteroidota; class Bacteroidia; order Cytophagales; family Spirosomataceae; genus JBEBSO01. The sequence goes on along the minus strand of JBEBSO010000027.1, from coordinate 7,835 downwards.
GGCAGCCTGCAGGCCTATGATCTGCCTGATCTTGCGGCAAGCCTGGCGCCCCGCCCGCTGCTCATAGCCGGGATGACGGATGCCGGCGGGGCGCCGGCAGGCGCCGGTGAGCTGGCCGCGCTTGCGCCGGTGGATACCATGTACCGGCAGAAGGGAGGGACAGGTAATTATACGCTGATCCGGACCGGTGACCCGGAAGGGCTTCGCGCGGAACTGCATGCTTTCCTGGAAAAATAATGTGCGGGTGACATGTGAATTGCCCGGCGGAAAGGCGGCGGTCCTGCGGGTGACCGGTGAGATGGGATTCCAAATATAATTCTGAAAATATCGGAATAAAGGTGCAATCTTCTTGTGTATGAAAAAGATGCAAGATTTAATATTGTTTTTGTGGGTATGATGGCTGGTTTAAAGAATAATATTCGGTTTTAAGAATAAGGGGGCTGTCTTGAAAAAGGCAGCCCCCCTGCATGGTGGAGATATAATGTAAAAGGTGCCGGGCGGCGGCTCACTGCTGGGTATATCCTTTGTTCTGGATAATCCTGCCCGGGTTGGATTGCATGACGGTCAGAGGTATAGGGTAGATCATAAATTCGTCCTTCCAGGCGAAAGGTTCGTAGCCGTCCGCGAGCTGTTCTGCGATCATGACTTCCCTGGCGCGCCGGGTCCTGACAAGGTCAAACCACCGGTGGTTTTCGAAGGCAAGCTCGACCCTGCGTTCCTTTTCGATGGCCAGCAGCAGCTCCTCGTCTCCGGGGAAGTCGGCCGGCGTCCAGTCGCGCAGGAGCCCGCTGCCGGGGGTAACGGAAGGATCCCCGGGGGTTTGCCGGGCCCGCTGCCGTATTTTATTGACGTACAGGAGTGCTTCGGATTTGTCGCCGCCTGTCCTGACCAGGGCTTCGGCATACAGGAGATAGACGTCTGCAAGCCGGAGCTCGATCCAGTTGTTGTCGTTGTCGGAGCCGGAAGTAGCCACGTCATAGTATTTGCATACATATTTGTCTCCCTCCCATTTGTTTGTGGAAGCGTTGATCCACCCGTCCCGCATCGAAACATACTTCCGGGGATCGCCGGTTTCGTAGGCGTCCGACATGTCCTGGGTGGGGGCATTTTCTCCACCCCTGTCCCCGATCACCACGACTTCGGTATTGGAAAAACGGGGTGCGAAGGCATTGTTCCAGGGGCTTCCGGTGGCGCCGCCGGTCGTGCCTTTTTTGTATTGAATTTCGAAAAGGGACTCCCGGCTGTTTTTCTGCTTTACGTCAAATAAATCTTTGTAGCTGGGGACCAGCCCGTAAGAGGGATTGTTGATGACCTCCCGTAGTTTGGCCATGGCCAGCTGGTAATATTCATTTCCGCCGTTCATGGGGTAGCCGGCCATGGTTGCGTACACTTTGCCGAGCAGGGCGGTGGCGCCCGCCCTGGCCACCCTTCCTTTCTGCGCGTTGGAGTAGCTGACCGGGAGGTGTTCTTCGGCGTACTTCAGGTCTTCGATGATCAGGTCGTAGATGTCACGCAGCGGTGCGCGGAGCAGGTCGTAGCTTTCGGCAGCGGTGATTTCCCTGTCGACTTTGATCACACCCAGCAGCTCGCCGTTGAGGGCTTCTCCCCCGAACACCCGGTTCAGCCAGAAATACATAAGCGCCCGGATGAACCTGGCTTCCGCCCGGTATTGATTTCGCAGCGATTCGTCCCGGAATCCGGCGTTGTCGACACGGCCGATGACGATGTTGCAATGGTTGATTACCTTGTAGGCATTGTTCCAGCAGCTGGTCGGATGGGTATTTTCGGGCAGCAGCTGGTTGGAGAAATTATCGATGCCCAGCTCGTGGACGGGGTTGCCGCCCAGCCACGAATAGGTGGTATTGTCGGAGCGGATCTCGCCGAGCCGGATAAAGGTCACGTTGTAGAGCAGGCGGAGGTTTCCGTAGGCGGAAAGGACGGCCTGGTCCATGTCTTCCTGGGTTTTATAGAAAAGTGCGGCGTTCAGGTTGGATGGCGGAGCCAGGTCGATGAAATCATCCCCGCAGGAGGTCATCACTGTCATCAGCATCCATAGTCCGATGGTCTTTTTCATAATCGATACTTTTTGTTGGGATTCCGTTCAGAAACTCGAGATATGTTCAGAATGAGGCGTTGAGGCCCAGCACGACCGATCTGACGACCGGGTAGGCCAGGAGATCGTAGCCTTTGTTAAGCCCGTCGCCTTTGATGCTGGATTCGGGATCGTACCCCGGGTAGCGGGTGATGGTGAGCAGGTTTTGCCCGGTCGTGTATACCCGGAGGCTCCTGATACCCAGGAACTTCGTGTCGCCGAGCCGGAAGTCGTAGGAAAAAGTCAGGTTCCGGAGCCGCAGGTAGGAGCCGTCGTTGATCCAGGCCGAAGAAGGGGATCTTTGCCATCCTGTGGGTGTACGCGTGGCGCGGAAATGTTCCCCGCTTCCGGGATCGGAGTCGGATCTCCAGCGGTCTGTCAGCTCCACTTTCCCGTTCCGGTCTCCGTGGTAGGTGCCTATCAGGAAATTATAGGTGCTCAGGAGCTTGGCCCCGTAGGAGGCGTACCATTGCATGTGGAGGGAGAAATTCTTATAGGACAGGTTGTTGCCGAATCCTGCCGTGAATTTCGGCTGGTTGTTGCCCAGGATCACCCGGTCGTTGGCATCCATGATGTTGTCCCCGTTCACGTCCCGGTACCTGCCCGAGCCGACCTTGTCTACGGCCAGGTGCGGATACCGGTCCAGCTCGTCCTGGCTCATAAATACCCCTTCGTAAATATACCCGAAGAAGCTGGCTACCGGGTGACCAATGGTGGTAATGAAGGAATTGGAGCCCCCGGAAGCATTGGCATAGATCGGGCGGCCGTCCGGGCCCAGCTCCAGCACTTTGTTCCGGTTGAGCGAGAAATTGAGGTCGCTGGTCCACTTCAGCGGCCCGGTCAGGTTGTTGGTGGAGACCAGGAGCTCGAAGCCGCGGTTCCTGACCTTCCCGATGTTCTGCATCTGGTTGGTGTGCCCCGTAATGGAAGGAATGGGCACGTTGAGCAGCAGGTCGATCGACCGCTTGTCGTAGAGGTCTGCTTCCATCCTGATCCTGTTGTTCAGGAAGGCCATTTCAAGGCCGATGTTGGCTTCGCGGATTTTTTCCCAGCTCAGGATATCGTTGGACATGCTGACCGGGCCGACGGTGTTCTGAAGAGCGCCTCCTAGCGGGTACTGGCCTACGGACAGCAGCCCGATGGAGGAGTAGTTCCCGATGCGGTTATTGCCGGATACCCCGAAGCTCCCCCGCAGCTTGAGGTCAGAAAAGAGCCTGGAATTTTTCATGAAATCTTCTTCGATGATCCGCCATCCCAGGCCGACGGAAGGGAAAACACCCCATCGCTTCTTTGCTCCGAAGCGGGAGGAGCCGTCGCTGCGCAAGGTTGCGGTGACCAGGTATTTGTCGGCGAACCCGTAATTGACCCTTGCCAGGTAGGAGATCATGGCGTATTCCGATTCGTCGCTGGACAGGGCATACATGGTTCCGCCGTTCAGCGTGATGACCTGGTCGCTGGCGAAGTTCCGGGCCTCTCCGACCATGTGCTCGTAGGTGTGCTTCTGGGTGGTATACCCGGCCAGCGCGGTGAGGGAATGCCTGCCTGGGAAATTCCTGCTGTAAGTCAGCGTATTTTCGATGACCCAGTCCACGTCCTGCAGGCGTTCGTTGATGGCGTATGCCGGCGCGCGGCGGTCGTCCCCGAAAGCAGGCATGAAGCGTTTGATCCCGTTGCCGGTCAGGCCGGCGTTGACATGAAGGTTGTAGCGCAGGTACCTGGTTATTTCAAGGTCGCCGAAAAAGGTACCCATCAGGCCGTTCCTGATCCGCCTGTTCAGGCTGTTGACGGCATAGCCTATCGGGTTGGCAACATCACCGGGCAGGATTTCGGGGTTGTTGATCATGGAGCCGTAGCTCCCGTCGGGATTTCTGACCGGGTAGATCGGCGGCAGCTCCAGCGCCCACATGATGGCGTTTTTGGCGAGGTCGTTATTGGTCGATTTACCGGTCTCGTACCCGCTGTAAGGCTGCTCGTTGCTCTTTGCGTAGAAGGAGTTGAGGTTCATCCCGATTTTCAGCCTCTTGCTGACCTGCGACGCAATATTTGCATGGATGTTGAGGCGGTCATAGTCGGTGTTGAGCACCACCCCGTCCTGTTGCTTGTAGCCGACCGAAAAGGAGTAGACGGTTTTGTCGTTGCCGCCGGAGACTGTCAGGTCGTGCTGCTGCGTAACGGCATTCCGGAACAGGAGGTCCTGCCAGTTGTTGTCCGGCATCTGGGCCACGGAAGCCGGGTCCAGGAAGTTGTACTTAAAGCCGTTTTTCCCGTCCGGTATGACATACTGGGAGTTGGCGCTCGGGTACAGCATCCGCCTTTCGTTGCTGTCGTGTATGGAATGCGGGGACTGGTCGGGATCGGACGGGATCACCGCCGCATCGAGCCAGGCATTGTTGCGGGCGTCGGTAAAATACTGGACGTACTGGTCCCGGTTCATCACCTTGAAGTTCCTGGCCCGCTGCTGGACGCCGACAAAAGTATTGAAGCTGACCACGGGCGCCCCGGACTTTCCTTTTCGTGTAGTGATGATGACGACGCCGTTGGCGCCTCTCGAGCCGTAGATGGCTGTGGAAGAAGCGTCTTTCAATACCTGGATGTTCTCGATGTTGGACGGGTTGAGCAGGGACAGGGCGCCCGATTCCATGGGGTAGCCGTCAACGACATACAACGGTTCATTGGATTGGGTGATCGAGTTGACCCCCCGGATACGTATGGACAGGTTTTCGCCGCCGGGGGTCCCGTCGATCTGCTGGATCTGCAGGCCGGCCACCTGGCCGGTCAGCGCTTCTCCGAAATTCATGACCGGGCGGTTTTTGAGCACATCGCCGGATACGGAGCTCACGGCGCCTGTCAGGTCGGATTTCCGTTGGGTACCGTAGCCGATCACCACCACCTCTTCAAGGGCTTTCTGGTCTGCTTCGAGCTGCAGGCTGAGCTGGCTCCTCGCCCCTACGATCACCTCTTGCGACAGGTATCCGACATAGCTGATCACGAGCACGGCATCGTCGCCGGGCACATCCAGCTCAAACCCGCCGGAGGCGTCCGTCAGCGCACCGCGCTGGGTATTTTTGATGAGGATGCTGACGCCGGGCAGCGCCTCTCCCTTCTCATCCAGGATTACGCCGCGGATTGTTTTGTCGGGAGGGGGCGCCTGCAGACCGGGGGTCTTTTCTATCTGCGTCGCTTCCCCGGGCGGCAGGCTGCTCAGGACGATCTGGCCGCCGATGATCCTGTATTTCAGCAGCAGGGGAGGCAGGAGCTGCCGGAGTACGGTGGAGAGCTTTTCAGCACGGTAGTGGACCGACACCAGCTGCTGTTCGGAAATCATCCCCGCCCGGTAGGTGAACCTGACATCGGCCTGCGCTTCGATCCGGCGAAGCACCTCCGCCACGGGTTGCTTCTCCATTTTCAGCGATACTTTCTTATCCAGGACTTCCTGCGCATCTGCTTTTCCGGCGAGCGCAATGCCGTAAAGCATCAGCACCAGGCAGGCCTGCAGGATAATTGTTCTCCTCATCTTCAGGGAAAGACATAAGGTCGGGAAATAGGTTTTCATCGGTTCTGGTATTTTATGGACAATAGAATTTCCGGTATCCGGGTAGATCGGATATCTCTATACGTTTTTCGTAAAGTCGGCCGGAGGGGTGGATTCGGTATGTTAAATGTTCGTTAAAAAATCATGGCTATCTGCATTTTTTACCATGTACAACAATCTGGGCGTCCACTACCTTGTAGCTGGCATCGATGGCTTCGCAAATCACCTCGAGCTTCTCGAAAAGATTTTCGTGGGCAAGGGAGCTGAAGAGCCTGCAGTCTTTCAGCATTTCCTTATCGTAGATAATCTCCACACCGTAGGCCGCTTCTATCGCCTCGAAAACCCGGGCTACCGGCGCGTCGGTAAAGTTGAAATCCGCCCGTTTTTCCGGCGGGATTACCGGCAGCGGCGTAGCGACAAGCGAGCGGGTCAGCCGGTCGGTTTCGAGGCTGTAATCTGCCTGCTGGTTGGCTTTGAGGATAAGCCCTTTCGTTTCGGGATCGGCCAGCGACGCATCTTTTGCAGGAAACACGGAGACTTTCCCGGTTTTTACGGATACCATGATGGTCTGGCTGTCTTCCCGGATGGTGAAGCTTGTCCCGAGGACTTTGGTCACCAGCTCCCGGGTATACACCATAAACGGCTTTTCGGGATCGCGACGGACATCGAAAAATGCTTCACCTTCAAGACGGACCTCGCGTGTCTTTCCTTCAAAAGCTGCCGGGTAGCTCAGGCCGGCACCCGGGGACAGTACCACCAGGCTGCTGTCAGGTAGCCGGACGGGTAACTCGGTGCTTCCGTGGTTGGTCACCCGCTCCGGCTTTAGGATAGCCTGCTGCTCCCGCGCCGGAGCAGGAAGGTTTTCCCGGAGCGTACCTGTCGACAGGTATATCCAGCCTGCGGCCGGGACGGCGAGGACCAGGGCGGCCGCCACGCCGCGCAGGAGCCACCAGCGGATGGTTTTGCCTCCGCTTGGGACGTTCCGGTCGATCGACACCTGGATGGAGCCCCAGATTTCCTCCTCCAGGCCGGGCGCATAGCTTTCTGCGATGTTGTCCCGGAGGGCCGCTACCGTTTGTTTTGCGCTCCGGACGTACTCCGCCTGCTCCGGGAAACGCCGGATGTACTCCCGCCAGAACAGCTCACTTTCCCGGTCGGGGAAATTGACCCACCGGATGAAATAGTCATCCTGGACGAAATCTTCCGTCCTGTATCCGCTGTACTTGTCAAACATAGATCTGTCGTTCTGAATAATAAATAGCCGGCCGGCGGGTTTGTACCCATGAATAATTCACTTTTTTTTGGAAATTTTTATAAGATGGGGTGCCCGCCTGGTTATCAGGGAAGTAGTCGGTGGTCAGGCAGCCCAGACCAGGAGGACCAGCTTGCCGGCAAGTTCGAAAACCCTGCGGAGCTCGAGCAGGGTCCGGTGGAGCAGGTTTCGGACAGATTGGTTCGATATCTGCATGAGCCGGGCGATTTCTTCCGCGTTGAAATTGTGAAAGTACCTGAGCTGTATGACCTCCTGCTGCCGCTTGGACAGCCGGTCTATTGCCTTTCGCAGCCGGATGGTGTTTTCCAGCTCCCATTCGGCGCCGATGAGCGCTTCCTCGCAGGAGGGCTCGAACAGGGCGCCCGGCATGGTGAAGTCCTCCGGGGCGGTCAGCACCAGCTTTTCCCCTTTTTTTTGCTGAAGGATCCGGTTGCGGAGCGACCGGAACAGGTAGAACCGGATGGAGTCCGTCCCGGATATGCTTTCCCTGTGCAGCCACAGGTACAGGAAAAGATCATGGATGCTGTCCCGTATCAGCTGCTGGCTGGAGGTAACCCGGTAACCGTACCGGATCAGCCCGGCAATGTGCAGCCGGTAAATCTGTGCAAAAGCTTCCCGGTCGCCTGCACGCAAGCCATCCCACAATTCCCTGTCTGATTTTTGCGGAGTCACGCTGTCTGGTATTTAACCCTGTACTTTCCTGTCCGGGCCTCCGGGAGGGAAGGCCGTTTGATTTTATAAGCTGGTTCCCGCCTTTTTTTACCTTTGGAATTTTTATTTTTAAAGGAAACTTATAAATAAAATAATTACCGGGTAACAAACAGGGCCGGCCGGGCTGTCTGGCCCGGCCGGTTTGCTGTGAGGAGGGTTGAATGATGCGGTGGATCGGGATTTACCGGCCGGCGGTTTCCCGTTTCCGTCCTTTATAGTGGTTGTAT
>JBEBSO010000026.1:0-13748 GCA_040394275.1 Telluribacter sp. | reverse complement strand
TGGAGGTCAATTACCGCGATGAGCTGATTGACAAGCTGGCACGTGTGCAGGAGGAATTCGAGGCGCTGGACGGCTATTCGATCCAGTCAAAAGCCGAAGCCATTCTCGAAGGGCTGGGGTTTTCTACCGACGACCTTCAAAAGCCGCTGAGACAGTTTTCCGGCGGATGGCGCATGCGTGTCATGCTTGCGAAGCTGCTGCTGCAGAAGCCTTCGCTGCTTATGCTGGATGAGCCGACCAACCACCTGGACCTCCCGTCTATCCAGTGGGTGGAGAAGTACATCATGAACTACGAAGGTGCGGTGATTGTCGTATCGCACGACCGGGAATTCCTCGACAACGTGGTAGACACCATCGTGGAGGTATCGGGGGCGAAGCTGAACCTGTATTCCGGTAACTATTCCTATTACCTGGAAGAAAAGGCGCTGCGCAACGACATCCAGCGGGGCGCCTATGAAAACCAGCAGGCAAAGATCCGCCAGACGGAGCGTTTTATAGAGCGGTTTAAAGCGAAAGCTACCAAGGCGCGCCAGGTGCAGAGCCGGGTGAAATCCTTGGAGAAGCTGGAGGTGATCGATGCGGTAATCGACGAAACAGCCAAGGTGCATTTTCGTTTCCAGTTTACTACCCAGCCCGGCCGGCATGTGCTGCAGCTGGAGGAGGTGTCCAAGGCCTATGGCGATAAGGTGATCCTCAGCGGGACCGATATTTCCATGGAACGCGGGGATAAGATAGCCCTGATCGGCGCCAACGGGAAAGGGAAATCCACGGCATTGCGCATTGTAGCCGGTACGGAGGAAATAGAGGGCAGGCGCCGCCTCGGGCACAATGTGTCATTTACTTTTTACGCCCAGCATCAGCTGGAGTCGCTGAAACTGGAAAACAATCTCCTGGAAGAGCTCAAGTATGCCAATCCCACCAAGACGGAAACGGAGCTGAGAACGGTGCTCGGCTGCTTTCTTTTTTCCGGTGAGGACGTCTTTAAAAAGATAAAGGTACTTTCGGGCGGGGAGAAGTCCAGGGTGGCCCTGGCCAAGGTGCTGCTGTCGCAGGCCAATTTCCTGCTCCTGGACGAGCCGACCAACCACCTGGACATGCAGTCGGTGAATATTCTTATCCAGGCGCTGCAGCAATATGAAGGCAGCTATATCGTCGTCTCTCACGACCGGTATTTCGTAGAGGCGATTGCGAACAAGATCTGGTATATTGAAGACAGGCAGATCAAAGAATATCCCGGCACTTACCCGGAGTACAACCTGTGGCTGGAAGAGCGGACGGCGGCTGCCGGCGATACCGGCCGGAACGGTGCGGTGAAAGAGACGGAGCCTGCGCCGAAAGCAGAGAAGCCGGCGGCATCCGGGGGATCCGCGTCCGGCGGTCAGCCACAGAAGAAGAAAGCGATCCAAAAGCGGGTAGACGACCTGGAGGCGGACATATCCGACCTGGAAAACCGGAAACGGGAGCTGGAAGCGCAGCTGGCCTTGCCGGACAATTACAACAATGCCGGCAAGTTGTCCGAGCTCAACCGGAGCTACGCCGATGTCAGGCAGAAGCTGGAAAAATCTACCGGGGAGTGGGAAGCGGCGATGCTGGAAGCAGAAGCCCTCGGGTAGGCGGTCATCCTTTTACACCGGTCTCCCGCCTGCTCAGCCGGATAATTTCCCTTTCGGGATAGGTGAGGTGCACCTCTTCGCCGATCCGGATGCGGTTGTTGGTCCGGAAAAAGCGAAACAGGGACCCGGTACCTTTATTTTCTGCAGTATACTCCCAATCCCTGCCCCTGTAAAACACCGATACCACCTTGCCGGTCCATTTGCTGCGCAGGGCGGAGCGCGTCACATGGGTTCTTTCCGGGCGGACAAAGCGCTCCCTGCCCGGCACGATCCAGTTGACATGGCCTGTGAGCTCGGCAACGTACGCATCTGCGGGCGCCTGGTACAGGTCCCGCGGGGTGCCTTCCTGGACCAGCCGGCCCTCTTTCAGCACCAGTACCTGATCGGCCCAGGCGAAGGCGTCGGAAGCATCGTGCGTCACGAAAATGCAGGTGAGCTTTTCCTTGTGCCTGAGCCTGGTGAGCACGGCCGAAAGACGGTTCCGGTTGGGAAGATCCAGGTGAGAGAAAGGTTCGTCCATGAGCAGGACTTCCGGCACGTCGGCGATGGCCTTTGCAATGGCGGTCCGCTGCTTTTCACCACCTGAAAGTAGTTTGGCCTTTTGGCCGGCGGCATGTGCCAGCTGAATGATCTCCAGCAGCTCACCGGTTCGTTCGTCCCGGAACTCCCGCGGATGAAACCGCAGCGGGTAGGCGATGTTTTCCTGTACCGTCTGGTTGGGAAACAGGTCGAATTCCTGGTGGACCAGCCTGATTTTTTCCGAACCCGGGATCAGCTGGTCCTGGACAGGCCGGAAGACTTCCCTGCCGAGGCGTACGGTCCCCTGGTCCTGTTGTATAAATCTCCCGATGATGCGGAGCAGGGTGCTTTTTCCTGAACCGCTTTCCCCCAGTACGGCCATCCATTCCCCTTTTCTGAGCCGGATGGAAATTCCGCGGAGCGCAGGAATGTTGTCAAAAGTTTTGGAAATGCCTTCGGCAGACAGGAACGACATCATGCATCAGTAAAAATGAGACCGGTCACGAATATATTGTAAACAGACAGGAAGTACATCATGGCTTGCCCAGAATTTTGGACTGCGGCGAAAAGAAAATTTGAATTTGAGTTTGTAGCTTCGATTTAGTACTTTTGCCCCGGTTTTTATTGCTTTGATCCGGTTTGTAAGGTCCTGCGCAACAGGGCCGGATCAGTGCGAACAGTACCGGAAGGAGGCTTTCCGGAGTATCGGGACAGCCTGCATACATGAATGTAATCTACAAAATATAAATAGCCCCTTTTTCAGAGACTGCGGAGAAGGGGCTTGTCTATCATGAATATTGATTTTGCTAAATCTTCGGACGGGCTGGTGCCGGCCATAGTTCAGGACCATGTTACGGGCCGCGTATTGATGCTGGGTTTTATGAACCGGGAGGCGCTCGACAAAACCAGGGCGGAAGGAAAGGTCACTTTTTTCAGCCGGACCAAGCAGCGGTTGTGGACAAAGGGGGAGACGTCCGGTCACTTTCTTTATGTGAAGGATATGCTCGTCGATTGTGACGGGGATACCCTGCTCATCAAGGCGGCTCCGGCGGGACCGGTCTGTCATACCGGCGCAGACACCTGCTTCAGGGAAGAAAATGAAGGAAAGGCTTTGTTCCTGAACTACCTGCAGAAGCAGATCATCAGGAACCGGAAGCGCAATCCCTCGGAGAATTCATATACCAGTTCACTTTTTAAACGGGGGATCAACAAGGTTGCGCAGAAAGTCGGGGAGGAAGCAGTGGAGGTGGTGATCGAGGCGAAAGACCAGGATGATGATTTGTTCCGGAATGAGGTGGCGGATCTTTTGTTCCATCTTTTGGTATTATTGGAGCAGAAAAACGTTGACTTAGACGAGGTAATTGACGTACTTCGTGAACGTCATCACTAAAACATCTTGCTATGAACCTTATTATCCGCCTGGTAATCAGTACACTATCTGTGTACGCGGCTTCGAAAATACTCAGTGGGGTAATGCTTGACTCGCTGACCACGGCCATTGTCGTGGCCATTGTCCTGGGCTTGCTCAATACGTTTATCAAGCCTGTGCTGCAGCTGCTTGCCCTGCCGATCACGGTGCTGACGCTGGGGCTGTTTTACTTCGTGATCAACGTGCTGATGATCTATCTTACCGATTATCTCGTGGAGGGATTCTCCGTAAGCGGTTTTGTTACGGCGCTGCTGTTTAGCCTGGTTATCTCCGTTATTTCCTGGTTTTTGGGATTGTTTCTTGACTAAGAAGCCAGTTTTTCAGAGATGATCCGAGGCATTGAAGAAATAAAAGATACCCTGGAGAAGTTTCTCGAAACCCGGCTTGATCTCATTCAGTATGAAATGAGGGATAAGCTGGAGAAAGGAATCGTGCTCATGGTATATGCGGCCATAGCCGGGGCGATCGGGCTGGCGACGCTTATCCTGGCGTTGATGCTGCTGGCGGGGATACTGAACCAGCTTCTCGAAAGCTGGTATGCAGGGTACCTCATCCTGTTCCTGTTTTTCCTTGTCCTGCTGATCGCATGCCTGCTGTTCCGTAAGGCCGTCAGGGAGCTGATCCGGAAAGCGCTGACCGGGCTGTTCAATAAGGAAGAGGCGGCCGGTTGAGTTGGACAGGGCCGCTCCCGGAAGAGCAGGGATTCGCTTTTTTGAATAATTTGACCGTCTAACTAGCTACCAGACCATTTTCAATCATGTCGAAGTTTACTCCCAAGATAGCGCAGCCCTTTTCGTCCGACACCCGCGAGGAGATGAGGGAGCTCAGCGACAAGGCCGAGCGGTACAAGCAAAAGCTGGATTCCCAATGGGCTTCTTTAAAGAAGGAGGCAGGCGATCTCGGGGGGAAAGCCCTGGTGATCGGCGGTGTTGTCGCCGGCGTATACCTGCTGATGGACGCCCTGCTGCCTGAAGAAGAAGGGGATGACGAGGAGGAAGAGGTGGCAGAGGCGCCGAGGAGAAGAAGCGCGGGGATGGCTGTGGGGAGTGCCATCGGGGGCCTGATCTGGACGGTGGCCCTGGGGATCGCCAAGCAGAAGATAGCCGATTACATTTCTTCAGAATTCGTAACCAGTAGAAAAAGTGAAGAACAAAGAAGTAGCGAAGATATTATCGGACAAGATTTCGAGGGGTAAGAAAGCGCTTGCTGTTTTAATCGATCCTGACAAATTCGGGGAAGATTCGTTTGCCGGGTTCCTCGATATGGCCCGGGCCTGCCAGGTGGATTTTTTTTTCGTGGGCGGCAGCCTGATCGTGGAGTACAGGATGGACCGGATCATTGCCGCCATCCGGGAAAGGACATCGATCCCTGTGATTCTTTTCCCGGGCAGCAGCCTGCATATCGAGCCTGCTGCCGACGCAATCCTGCTTTTGTCGCTGATTTCGGGAAGAAACCCGGAGCTGCTCATCGGGCAGCATGTGGCGGCAGCCCCCCTGCTCAAAAGAAGCGGCCTGGAGGTACTGCCGACCGGCTATATGCTGGTCGAAAGCGGCAAGCTCACCACGGTAAGCTACATCAGCAATACCATCCCGCTTCCGTCGGATAAGCCCGATGTCGCGGCCTGCACGGCGCTGGCAGGAGAAATGCTCGGTCTCAGGTACATGTACCTGGATGCAGGCAGCGGTGCGCAGTACCCTGTTCCCCCTGCAATGATCCGTGCGGTCCGGAAGGCAGTCGGCGCACCCCTCATCGTGGGCGGTGGAATAAATTCCTGCGAAAGGGCCGAAGCGGCGCTCGAGGCGGGGGCGGACCTGATCGTGGTCGGCAATGCATTGGAACGGGACCCCGGTTTGCTGGAAGAAATATCACTTTGTGTGAAATCGTTCAATTCGAAAGAAGAGACATTGCAGTAATTGTGGAATAAAAAAGATGAATTGTACAAAATTCAGCAACTGCATGGTTTTCTAAGGAAATTTTAAGTTCTTGAAAAAATACAAACCTAAATGTATTGACAATTTAAAATCATATATTACATTTGTTCCCGTAACCTATAAATACCAAAAAATGAAAAAGATTCTTGCATTTGCTTTTGTAGCCGGAATGGTGTCTTTTGCTGCTTGTACCAGCAAACCTTCAGAGGAGTCAGCTGTTGACAGCTCTGCTATCGAAGCTGCTGTGGATACAGTTGCTATTGACACAGTTGCCGCCGATTCAGTTGTCGTTGATTCAGTTGCTCACTGATCCGCTGAAAAAGAAACTAATTTGGAAAAGCCTTATGAAAATAAGGCTTTTCCTTTTTTATTTGGGTAGTCTTAAAAATGGTAGTAGTGAAAAGCGCCCAAAAGAGTTTATCTCATTTTATCCCGCAACCTGCACTGGAATATTGCCTTCGGCTGCACAGGCAATATCGTTTTAAGCTGATCATTACTCCTCCCAGACGGACCAGGTTAGGATGCTTTTCGGTCCGCCCGATGCAGCAGCCGGTCATCCGGATCAACGGCAACCTGAATCCTTACAGCTTTGTCATTACGTACCTGCACGAGGTAGCGCATTGCGCGGTCTACCTGGAAAACAAAAGAAAGACGCTTCCGCACGGAAAGGAATGGAAGCAGGCCTTTCGCCGGCTGCTGATGCCGGTGATGAACGCATCTGTATTCCCCGAAGAAATCCTGGGCTGCCTTCTCCCGTATGCCGCCGATCCGAAAGCGGCCACGGGAAGTGACCGGCGCCTTTCGGCGGCTTTGGGGAAATATGACGTGCAGACTGTGGAGGAAGCGAACAAAATCCCGCTGATGCATGTCAGGGAGGGCGAAATTTTCGTTTTTCAAACCAGGTTGTTTATCAGGGGGGCGCTGAGGCGCACCCGCGTATTGTGTACCGAAAAAAAATCAAGTCGCAGATTCACTATACCAGCTCATGTACTTGTGGAGCAACCGGAGCCTATGTAGGTCCGTCTGCCGGCCTGTTTTCCGGCAGGCGGTCTGGCTGATGGTCGCGATGTCTCTGCCCGGCATGGCGCAGGAGCATTCGGTGCTGGCGCAAGGCGCGTGGTTTAAGCTGGCGGTGACGCAATCCGGCGTGTATCGGCTGAATCCTGCTTTTTTTAACAGGCTCGGGATAGATATATCCCGGCTCAACCCGGCTCACCTGAAGATCTACGGCAACGGTGGAGGAATGCTGCCCCAGGCCAACGGGGCGGACCGGACACCGGACCTGGCGGAAGTGCCGGTACAGGTAGCCGGCGAGGCGGAGGGCAGGTTTGACGCGCTGCTGTTTTATGCCGAAGGCCCCGCCCGGGTACGTTACGATACACGTGACGGCCGGTTTTCGCATGAGCTGAATTTCTATTCGGATACTGCTTTCTATTTCCTGAATATCGGGGATTCACCCGGGCTGAGGATACAGTCCCGCACGGACGGCCTGCACGATGCGGTGCCCGCGGTAACGACATTCGACGACTACTGGTATCATGAGGAGGAATCGGTCAACCTTTTGCAATCGGGCAGGGAATGGTGGGGAGAATACCTGAGCGGGACCCCGCTGAGCCTCCGGGTAAAGCTGCCGGGGATTGTTCCAGGCGAAAAGGCGGCGGCCGGTGTACGCGCTGTAGCGGCGGCGCAGGTGCCCACCAGGTTTAATCTTTTGATCAACGGCAACCTCGTGGGGGACCAGGTCGCCGGGACGGTATCAAACGGGAGGTATGACCTGAAGGGACAGATCAGCGAGAAGACGTACCAGCTCGACGGTGCAGGGCCGCTGCCGGATGATTTCGAGCTGAGAGTTGTATACGACAAAACGGCGCAGGCCAATGCGGCCGGCTACCTGGACCATGTCTGGATGCACGTGAAACGGAAGCTGGCGGCCTATGGCGGCCAGCAGGTCTACTGGATGCTGCCTGGAGAGACGGAGAAAGTGAATTACCAGGTAGGAGAGGTCCCGGAGGGATGGCAGCTGTGGGACATTTCCGACCCGCGCAGCCCGTCTTCCGTGAGACTGGTCGGAGGAACAGGCCGGAGCGTGTCGTTTGCCGGTACGGACGGCAGGCGCTTATCCAGGTATGTGGGTTTCGGTAGCCAGGATATCCCCGAGCCCGTAGCCTGGCAGAAAGTAGCCAACCAGGACATCAGAAGCGCTGAGGCGCCGGATCTGCTCATTGTAACGGCGCCGTTATGGAAGCCCGAGGCAGAACGGCTGGCAGCCTTCCGGCGCGATCAGGATGGCCTGGACGTGCTGGTCGTCACGACGGTGCAGGTATATAACGAGTTTGCCTCCGGAAGTCCCGACGCGTCGGCGATCCGGGATTTTTGCGTTTTCCTGGACGGGAAGTCGCCGGGGAAGCTCGCTTATCTGCTGCTGTTCGGAGATGCCACTTATGATTACCGGCACCGGAAGCTGAGCCATCCCGACCGGCCGGCCAGCTGGTCGGTTCCTGTATACGAGAGCAGGGAATCCCTGCACCCGCTCAGCTCTTTTTCTTCCGACGACTACTACGGGTTCCTGAATGCGGACGAAGGAGAATGGGTGGAATCGGCGGCAGGCGATCATGTATTGCGCCTGGGCATAGGACGATTGCCGGTCAGGACTTCCTTTGAAGCCAGGACGGTGGTGGACAAGCTCATTCACTACGGGACAGGCAAATCGTCGGTGGGAGGCTGGAAGAACAGGGTGGTGTTTGTGGCGGATGACGGTGATTCGAACATCCACCAGGAGCAGACCGACAGCCTGGCCAGGATGATCGAGCGCGAGGTGTTGCCCAGGAGAATTTTTCTGGATGCGTACGACCAGGTCAGCACCGACCTGGGAGAGCGTGCGCCCGAGGTAAACCGCCAGATCCGCGAAGCCATCAATACAGGGGCGCTTATCCTGACTTTTACCGGTCACGGAGGCATTACCGGCTGGACGGACGAGCAGGTGTTTTCACTGGGTGATATCCAGGAAGTGAGGGGCTACGACAACCTGCCGTTGCTGATTACGGCTACCTGTGAATTCGGGCGGTACGACGATCCGGCGATCACTTCGGGTGCGGAGCTGATGATGGCCAGTCCGCGGGGCGGGGCGATGGGCGCCATTACCACGACGAGGCCGGTCCTGGCGAGCAGCAATTTCTTGCTGAACCAGGCATTTTATGAGGGGTTTCTGGCGTTGGGGCGGACCGCCCGTCTCGGCGACCTGGTCAGGTATACGAAAAATCACAGCCTGAAAGGCAGCCTGAACCGGAATTTTGCGTTGATCGGGGATCCGTCGATGCGCCTGGCCAGGCCCGGCTACGGGGTTGCCTGGGATGAAATCCCCGATACGCTGGCCGCAGGCCGCAGGGTGAAGCTGAAGGGGAAAATTACCGCTGCGGACGATACCCTCCGACTGGCCGATTTCGGAGGCCTGGCGCGGGTTTCCGTATTCAACCGGAAGGGAAAAATCAGGACAAAGGGTACCAACGGCAGGCCGGACGAATACGGGGAGTACAATACGAAGCTGTATGAGGGAGCGGTGGAAGTGGTGGCCGGGCGTTTTGAAGTTGACTTTATCGTTCCGCTGGATGCAGGCACGACCGTGGGAGAGGGGCTTACCGCCGTATACGCTGTTTCGGAGGACAGCCTGACCGAAGCCTACGGCCACCTGGCCTGCTGGTCGGGTGGCGGAGAGATGGTGTCTTCGGACGACCGGACTCCCCCGCGTATCGAAGCCTGGGTGGACGACCACAGGGGCGCCAGGCAGCCGCGGGTGTTCCCGGAATCGGTCTTACATGTAAAGCTGGAAGATGAGAGCGGGATCAACCTGGCCGGGGCCGGGGAAGGAAGGCCTGTGTCCGTTACGCTTAACGACACGCTTACCTTCGTGCTTAACGACTATTACCAGGGCGACGCCGGCGATTACGGGTCCGGGCAGATACGGTTCCCGTGGCGCCTGCAGCCGGGATCGTACCGTGCGGTCATCCGGGCCTGGGACACCTTCAACAACCCCTCCGCCGTCCCGCTGGAATTTATCGTCGGGGCGGCGGAGGGGATCCGGATCGCAGAGGCTGTAGTGTATCCCAATCCGTTTGACACGCATATTTCTTTCAAAATTGAACAAAATAGAGAATTGCAGGATGCCGAGATTACCTTTCGCCTGATGACTTTATCCGGCCAGGTGTTACACAGATGGCAGAAGATGTATTATAATATAGATAAAATAATAGCGGACGATATTAAATTAGAAATTGTAAATTCGCAGGTGACATCAGTTCCGGCCCTATACTTATATGAGCTGGTCATTCGTTCTTCTGAGGACAACTCTGCTGACAGGAAAAGCGGGAAGATCATTCACCAGCGTTGAAAACGGGCCGGATGTTGTGAAATCGCAAGTATTCATTTAATTTCGCGCTGTTTTTCAGCTTCTCGGAAATGCAGGCGTGCCTTATAGTCGATAAACCAAAAAAGTATGAAACGAATCTCTGTTAGTTTTATTCTCATTTTCCTTTTCTGTGGCGGCAGTATTTTTGCACAGCAGATCATATCAGCAGACACTACCAGACGCATACCGGGAGGTTCGACGCTGGCTTTTATTAATTTTTCTCCTGATGCCAGGAGCGGGGCGCTGGGCGAGGCCGGGGTGGCGCTGAGTCCCGATGCCAACGCTACTTTCTGGAACGGGGCCAAGCTGGCTTTTGCTGAGAACGATTTCGGCGCAGCAGTTTCCTATACGCCGTGGCTGAGAAACCTGACGGACGATATGTGGCTTACCTATCTTACCGGCTATAAAAAAATCAACAAGACCCAGGCGCTCGGACTTTCGTTGAACTACAACAACAACGGTACCATCGATCTCAGGAACAATAACGGGGATCCGCTCGGCGACTTCACTTCCAAGGAGTTTGCGATAGCCGGAACCTACAGCGCGCAGCTGGCCCGTAATTTTTCGGTAGGCCTTACGCTGAAATACATCCGGTCCAATCTCGCCGGCACTACCGCGCTGACGCCCTTCAGCATGAAACCTGCTTCTACGGCTGCCGGTGACATCAGCGTATTCTATAAAAAAGGGATGAAAAATGAAACAACCGGCCGTGAGCTGACCTGGGCATTCGGCGGGATGATCTCCAACCTGGGAGGTAAGGTGTCCTATGGCGGCAACGTCAACTACTTTATCCCGACCAACCTGAAGATAGGAACCGGGCTGACGTATTCTGCCGACGGTAAAAGCAAGTTCAACTTTCTCCTGGATCTCAACAAGCTGATGGTTCCGACTCCCCCTGTGTGGGAGTACAATGCCACGACCGGTCAGCCGGTGGTGGTGCGGGGAAGGAACCCCGAAACCACCCCGGTGCTGGCCGGGATATTCGGCTCGTTCGGGGATGCGCCGGATGGCATATCCGAGGAGCTGGCCGAGGTCATGGTATCTGCCGGAGTAGAATACAGCTATAACAACTTCTTTGCAGCGCGCCTGGGCTATTTTAATGAAAGCAAGAGAAAAGGAGACCGGAAATATTTCACAGCGGGTGTCGGGCTGAACTTTCACAAGAATTTCGGCGCGGATTTTGCTTACCTGATGCCTGTCTCGCAGGGCAACCTGCTGGCCCAGACGCTGCGCCTGACGTTGTCGATGAGGCTCAACAAGGCGGACACGTCCTTTGAAGAATAAGCCGTATCCGGATTGCCCGGATTTTTAAAAAGATAATTTGGAAGCGAATGGCGTCCCCGGGGAGGCCGTTCGCTTTTTTATAACTGTAGCCTATGCAATTGGACAGAACACAACCGCCGGCTTTTGAAACGATCAGGAGCATCCGTGTGCCCCGCGCGGAGGAAATCCGGCTGGATAACGGGGTGGAGCTTTACGTTATCAATATCGGTGATCAGCCTGTTGTACGCCTCGAATGTATTTTTGAAGGCGGCGTGTGGCAGGAGACGACGGCAGGCGCGTCGTATTTCGCGATTAAGATGCTCCAGGAAGGGACTTCCGGACGCTCCTCCGCGCAGGTCAGCGAGGCTTTTGACAGCGTGGGCGCTTTTGTCGAAATGAACCATTCGTCCGACCGGACCGGTATCATGGTATATTGCCTGTCCAGGTTTTTGCCGGCAGTGCTGCCGGTAATAAGTGAGATGATCAGCGACGCCGCTTTCCCGGAGAAGGAATGGAAGGATTTGCAGAACATCACGCTTCAGAATCTTCGGGTGAACCTCCGGAAGGACTCGTGGGTTGCCTCGGGTGAGTTCCGGAAGCTTCTTTTCGGCATTTCGCACCCCTATGCCTTTGTGCAGACGGAGGAACAGGTATCGGGATTCGACCCGGCCGATGCCGTCAGGTATTATGAGCGTCATATCAGGCAGTCCCGTTTCCGTATCATACTTTCCGGACAGGTGAGTGACGAATCGGTCGGGCTGGTCAACCGCTACCTCGGGCAGGTCCGGGGGCTCGTGCCCGCCCGGCAGGTACACAGCAGGGAAAAGCCGGAGGTACCGGCGGGGCAGTACAGGCATATAGAAAGGGCCGACAGTGTCCAGTCTTCCCTGAGAACGGGTAAGGAGCTGTTTACCCGTCATCACCCGGACTATTTCCGGATGCTCGTTACGAACGAGGTCCTGGGCGGGTATTTCGGCTCACGCCTGATGAAAAATATCCGGGAGGAAAAAGGGCTTACCTATGGAATATCGTCTCATGTGGTATCCCTCCGGGACGCCGGGTATTTTATGGTCGGGGCGGATGTGGGAAAAGAATCTGCCGGGCGGGCGCTGGAAGAAATCAGCAGGGAAATCAGGAAGCTGCAGACCGGGCTCATGCCCGGGTCGGAGCTGGAAACGGTAAAAAACTATATGACCGGTGAATTTGCCGGCTCGCTGAATACCGCCTTTGAAGTTGCAGATCGCCGGAAAATTTTAATCCTGGAAGATCTGCCGGTCGATTTTTTCGAAAACTACATCGCACAGATACACCGGATCACGGTGGAGGACATACAGGAGACTGCTGCGGCTTATCTCAGGCCGGAAGATATGGTTACGGTGGTGGCAGGTTAGCCTGCTGCCATTTGGCATGGTTTTTTGAAGGACAGAGAAATTAACAAGGACTTTTGTCTGATCTCTTTAATTTAACGGTTGACAACCATGCAAAATCAAAGTAAGAACCAATCATCTGCAGCTTGGGCTGTGGCAGCTGTACTCGCGGTCATTTCAGGCATTCTTGGCTTTCTGTTTGTCCAGCAGAGGCAGGAAATTAAATTACAGGACACCGAAATCGTAGCGAAAGCGAAAGAAATCGCTTTCACCAAAACCAAGCTGGATTCTGTTTCCACAGCACTTGATGAGAAGATAGCGGAAGTAGCGAGACTGGGAGGAGACATCACGGAGCTTCAGAACGTGAAGGCCAGGCTTGAGAAGGATCTGGCCAACCTGAAGAGAAGCGAACGTGTTGATAACGCGAAATATCTCGCGAAAATCAAGGAATATGAGTCGTATTTACAGGAAAAAGATACCGAAATCGCACAGCTGAGAGAGCAGAACCAGATGCTGGTGGTCTCCAACGATTCCCTGTCAAGCCAGGTGAACAACCTGTCGTCTGAGCGGGAAACGCTCGTCAGGAGGCATGCGGAGCTGGTAGATACCGTCAATATCTTTACAGAAGAAAACAGGGTCCTTACCGAAAAAGTAAACCGTGCGGCGGCACTCAAGGCTGAAAATCTCAAGATACTTGCTGTGAATTCACGGGGTAAGGCGAAGGAGCGGGATTCTTACAAGGCAAAGAGGATCGACAAGATCAAGCTGGCTTTTGACCTGCCCGAAAATATATTGGCCAGGCAGGAGCAAAAAGAGATTTACGTCAGGGTACTGGACGGCAACGGGGCAATTCTCTCCAATGAAGCCACCGGTTCGGGTAATTTTACCACCGCCGACGGTATGGATACCAAGTATACCACCCTGGAACGTGTAGCTTATACCAACAACAACCAGCACGTGGAAATGGTGTACGACTATAGTTCTCCGTTCCGTCCCGGCACGTATACCGTGGAGCTGTATTCGGACGGTTACAAGATCGGCGGAAGCAACTTTGTAGTGCGCTGATAGCCCGTCGTTTTTATAGGCACAAGCACAGCGGCTGTCCCGTCGGGACAGCCGCTGTGCTTTACAGCCCGGGTTCCCGGGCTTTTCATTGTGAATTGATCACGTCGATATATCCCTGCAGTGTTTCCTGCCGTGCCTGGTCCGCTTCCGGGTAGGAGA
>JBEBSO010000025.1:0-14162 GCA_040394275.1 Telluribacter sp. | reverse complement strand
GGTTGCGGACCTGGCATAGCGCTCGGCCGCATTGACCTTGTTCGAAAAATCCGGGTAAAACACCATCCTGGATACCGTAAACGGCCAGTAGGGGTTAAGCTGTCCGCCCATATAGCCCATCCAGGCGTTGTGATCCGTCCACGAATAATGAAAAGTTGCCGTCCGCAAAGGAGGTTCCCGGAAAAAAAGCGGGTTGCCGACCGCGTTGTTGGTACCCATGTTGGGACCCGTATCCGGCACATGACGCACTGCCTGGTCGAAATGCGACCAGGCTTTCAGTACCTTTTCCTTCTGTGCCGCGCCGAACAGGCGGGCGGCCATGTCAGACAGCAGCCCGGCAAAGGGCTTCGAATTGTCCCAGCATGTCCAGTACCGGAGCTCCGCGATGAAATTGGGCGTATACCCGCTGCTCCAGCTTTCCAGGGAGCCGCTCACCCCATAC
Organism: Telluribacter sp.; assembly: GCA_040394275.1. Classification (GTDB taxonomy): domain Bacteria; phylum Bacteroidota; class Bacteroidia; order Cytophagales; family Spirosomataceae; genus JBEBSO01. The sequence goes on along the minus strand of JBEBSO010000025.1, from coordinate 13,720 downwards.
GCTTCCAGGGCATCATAGCGCTTTCTCCATTGCCCCGGAAACGGCAGGTAGGGAAGGGTGCCGAACTGCCAGCTGGCAAAGGTATCCACCTTCGAATATACTTTCATCCCCCTGCTTTTTGCCTCTTTGATCTGCGCCATCGTCACTTCGGCAGGCCCCACCTGCGAAAGGGAGTAGTCCCGCAGGTATCCTTCCATGCCATCCAGCTCAAAGCTTTTGCCGTTTTCCCAGGTCAGCATAGGGATGGCGTCCCCGGGCAGCTCCTGGATGAAAAAGCGCTTGATATGCGCATTCTGCGCCCGGAAATCTATATTGTATTCCCATGCCAGCACCTCCGTATTCTTATCCACCTTATGGCATTCCTCCGTCACCATGGAAATGGCCTTGCTCCAGTTGCGGGCCCAATCCTTGACCACCTCTTCGGACGCCCCGTGCAGGCCGCCCCATTTTTTGTACCAGAACCCTTCCGTCAGCAATACATAGCCGCCCATTTGCGGGAACCCGGCGATGATATCCCTGACCAGCTTCCGGAGCCCTGCTTCGCTTTCCGGCGTACCGGTATACTGGTAGATAATGGGGGTATATACTTTCATTCCGAAGCGGGCCGCACGCGCGATCAGGTCATGAATGCGCCCGGGATCCTGCTTCCGGTTTTTATAGAGAAGCCGCGCATAGAAGTCTGTCGATGTTTCGGCGGTGGTCCGGTCTCCGTTGGCATTGGCATACACCGACGTAAAAATTCCGTCAAAACCATTGTGGGCCATCGACGACAGCAGGTTGTCCGGCCACTCCATCCATCCCAGGCCGGACAGCGCCATCCTGCGCTGAAACAGGCTTTGCCTGACCAGGTTTATTTTTTCAGGCAGGTATGGCCCTTCACGAAGACTCAGCTGAGCTTCCAGGTTAAACAATCCCTGCATGACCCCTGCGGCATCGTAACCGCACACGACCAGGCCTTTCCCGGTCTTCGCGATCTGGTAGCACTTGGTTCCTTTCAGCTCCGCCCCGAACCCCGGCAACTGTTCCCGGGTACCGGCCAGCACAGCGGTTTCACTATTTTTAAGATCCGTCAGCTTTGCCCTTGCCTCTGTCCGGATCGTTATGCCCATACACTTTTCCATATACTGCTGAAAGTCCGCCACTGCCGTATCAATCAGCCCGCCGGCATCCCCGACGTAATAGACTACCGTACTTTTATCAAGTGAAAATTCGTGCGGCGCCGGCCGGGCCTCCGGATCCCGTAGCAACGCATGATGCAGCGGAGTTTCCCGGATCCGCTGGTGATGTCCGTAAGGCTTTTCCGGGGGGAGCACCCTTTCGACTTCCCGTGCAAAATCCTCCGTAGTGACGGGAGAAGACGATATTTCTGTGTTGTTGTCGTTCAGGCCGGCAGGCGAAAGGCCGGCAGCAGCGCCGGCTGTTACGATGGAGCCCACCACCCCCAATCCTGTATGGCCCAGGAATTTGCGGCGGGTAAAATTTTCAGGCATGAGAATAGCGCTAAAAGGTTGGATTTATTTTTAATTGGATTGCAGGGGCTTTCCCTGTGTAATGACGGTCACCTCCACCCTGGGATTGACCGCGCCGGAAGAGGCCCCCCTGAAAGAAACCACGTTCTCTCCTTCCCTCAGCACCGGATGCACCCCTACCGGCTTCACATCGGCCAGCCACTCCCCCCTGCTGCCATACAGCTTGCAATCGTCCATCGAATTGAACTCCAGGTACATCCCGGGCTCCATTTTTACCGGGAAACGGACTGCTTCACCACCAATGCTGACGACCAGGTCCCTGATCGGCTCGGCCACCAGGGGCAGCGCCTTCACCGGCCCGATCAGCGCTTTTACCTCTTTTCCCGCCGGCAGGTTGTTTGACCAGATCTGGAGCTTGTCCACACATTTGAACTCGACTTTATAAAAATACGAATTATAGACATTGTGGTATTCGTCCGGCCACAAATAATCGTTGAACGCAGCGGATTCTATTTCAACCAGCTCGAAATATCTCCATCCCGTAAAATCCAGCTTGACGAAATGATCCCCCCTTCCGCCCATAGACAGGTGCTTCGGGCTTTCCGTCCGGAAATTCAGCAGCGCACCGCTTCCGTCTCCCCTGACCCATACGCCCAGGCCCTGGTGCTGCCGGAGATCAAGGCAGGGCTCGAAATTTTTCTCCATCCTGATCCATGAACCCGCTGCGGGGCTGATTCCGCTGCCGGATACCGAAAAAGCCGCAGCAGGCATTCCGTTTATGCGTTCTTCCGCCGCCAGCATCTTCCCGTTTACGCCGGGGGCCGCGCCTTTTTTCTGAAATTCCTCCGGACGCCGGAAATCAGCCAGCAGGATATTGCCCGGATCATCGTACCGCTTCACGGACATCTGCGGCTGGATGCGCAGCCTGAGGGGCTGGGTGTCGTAGCTGTTCTGAACCGTCCACGATTCTCCGGCAGCCGCCGTTTTATGTTTTGAATACAGAACCGGTGCAAAGTCCCATCGATCCGGACCGGTCTGCAGCAGGGTGAACTCCCGGCCCGGCTGCCGGAGCTGCGCCTTTACTGCCTCATTGAAATACCCGCGGTGACGCAGCTTTTCGTACGTTCTTGTCAGCCGCACAAGCTTCCGGAATACGGGCTTCTCATTCAACGTTTTTTCGTCGGTCCCGCCCAGCATGGACAGCCCTGCATCGTTGCCGATCATTTTGGCCAGCAGGTACTCCATATCATCGGGGAAGGTCGTCTCTACCTGCGGCGGCTCCCAGGTGTTGTTCCCCCACCAGCCCATGTGCAGGGGCAGCATCAGCCTCCCGTTTCTGGCAGGCGCCAGCCGGTTGATGCTTTCGGTATACCCGATCCACTCTCCATGACGGTGATTGTCCGATTTGAGCGCCGCCATATGTACGTCGACAAACCGCTTGTACCCCCTCACCGCCTTGTCCCAGGCCTGCCATCTCGAGCTGTAGTGCCAGTAATGATGCGGCATGTCACACATTTCCATGCCTACCATGGGCCGCAGGTGGCGCGCCACCTCGAATACGAATTTGCTCCCGTAGTACCATGCATTCTCCTTTCCGCCCAGCATATTGTTGCCGTCTATCGCGTCGAAGTATATACCGTCAAAGTCGTTTTCGTTTACGATCCGCGCGGTTTTCCCGGCGATCTCGTCAAACAGGGCCGTTTCAGGTCCCGCTACAAAGAGGCCGAACATCTGCTGCAGATGATATCCTTTTTCCCCGGCTTTGTGGGCGAGAACTTTGGTACCGTTTGCCCCGCGCTTCACCCCGGTAAACTTATAAGGCGGCGATTTTGTAACACCCGAGAATTCCACCAGCTCCTCGCCTATACGCAGCGTCACACTGTTTTGGATAAAGTAGCCGACCACTGCAGACACACCGGCAGTCGATTCGTTCACCTCTATTTCGGTGGCATCGGGGGCCAGGTCGCCGGCAAGCGTAAAGGCATTGAAATAACCCAGGTCCCTGCTGGGAACGGGCGTCACATACGCGGAAGATTTGTCGATAAAATAGGCATATGTGAGCAGGATCGAAGAGATCCCGGCTTTATGCAGGCGGGCATTTATTTTTTTAAAATCAGCCCATCCCCCGGGCCATTTATCTTTGTGAAGCTCCAGGTCCCCGTTCTTAAAAAAATGATGGGCACCGTGAATGGCGATCTGGTTAAACCCGAGGCTGTCGCACCTGGCGATCCAATCATCGACGGTTTCTTCGGTAAGCGTACCGAAATCCATCAGGTAAGAGCCGTACCCCTCCTTGTTTTCCAGGGCCCATGCCCCGCCTTTGTCCGAAAAAGGGATGTCTTTGGCTGCCCTCATTACATTTTTAATACCGGGGAGCATTTCCGGCTGGGGAAGCCCGAGCAGGGCCACCCTGGCCCCCTTCAGCCCGAAGCGGGGATAGCACGTCGCCCACAGGTGGTCCTGCAGTGCCGGCAGCTGCTCAACATGCGTGAAAAGATTCAGAGACAGGACACAGGCGGCAAAAGGCTCATCCGGCATTGCTTCAAGGGCGAGCGGCACATTTACAAAAGTCAGCGACTCGACCGTACCGGACACCTGGTCCACTTCCATAAGCACGTGATCCGGGAATATCTTCAGCTTCACAACGGCCACTACGGCCGCTTCGCTGAATTCCAGCCGGAGCAACGAACCGGATTTTGTCACCCGGCTCACCGGGTAGGTCTTTCCCGCCTTCTTTACCATCGCACCATAAGACACACTGTCTCTTTGCAGGTAATCCTTGCCGGAAAGCTTGTCTGTAAACTCCAGGTTCTGCCCTTTTTCACTGACAGAATACCGGAATTTCCCGTTTTCAATCACCACTGTTTTCACCTGGCCGGAACCGGGCACGGCCTGCGCAACGGAAAAAAACAGGAAACCCAGCAGACGGAGGAAGCTTTTTGTCGTCATAATTCATTAAAAAAGGGTTCGGGCAGCCTCGGCCGGCGCTATTGTATCCGCCTTACAGCCTGTAAAAGCGGGCACAGTTCCCTCCCCAGAGCTTTTCGTTTTCGGAAGCAGACAAACCCTGCGTGTTCTCTCTGAGGATATCGCATACCTCCGCATAGGACGCGCCTACCAGGCACACCGGCCAGTCCGTCCCGAACATGACACGGTCGATCCCGAAGATTTCGAGCGTAATATCAATATATCTTTTAAAATCACTGTACTTCCATTTCTCCCAATCCGCCTCCGTAATCAGGCCCGATATCTTGCAGGACACATGTTCCAGCCCGGCAAAGGCCCGCATGTCCCGCTCCCAGTCGCCGATCAGCTGGTCTTTGATGAAGGGTTTGGCAATATGGTCGACCACGAAGGGCTGGTCCGGGAATCTCCCGGCAAATTCGGCTGCATGCCTGATGTGCCTGGGATAAATAAGGATGTCGTAGGTATAATTGTATTTCGACAGCATGGCAATGCCCCGGCCAAAATCTTCCCGCAGCAGGAAATCATCCTGCGGCTCCGCCTGCACGATATGCCGGAATCCCTTCAGGTCTTTAAACTGCGAAAAGTAGCCGAGGCGTTCATCCAGGTTGTCCGCCCTCAAATCCACCCAGCCTACCACGCCTTTTATGAAGTCATGCTTTTCCATCAGATCGAGCAGGAAACGGGTCTCCGCCTCGCTCTGATCTGCCTGCACCGCGACACATCCGTCTATCCCGCCCGCTTTCAGCAGGGGGGCAAGGTCTTCCGGCATAAAATCATTTTTAATGACCGACATGGCATCGGTAATCCAGGCGTCCTTTATCGGGTCATACAACCAGAAGTGCTGGTGACTGTCTATCTTCATGTGTACAAAAAGTTCAGAGCGTTCTATGAGATTTGATGGGTTCGGAAAGAGTTTAAGAGTTTAGAAAGAGTTCAAAAGTTTGGAAGGAGTTTAAGAGTTCGGTTCCGGAACAGCCCTCCAGCTATATAACCGGTGTAGCGTCACACCGGCAAACACGCAGGCCCTGCAGGCTCGAACGACTTGTATTCCAGCACAAACTCCTGGTGGCCCAGGGACTCCGAGCAGCTCGGGGCTCCCCCGGCCACCTCCCATATTTTATCGACAATCTCGACGGCAATATCCTCCAGCGTAGCTTGTCCGTACAGTATCTTGCCGGCATTAATGTCCATGTCCCCAGACATCCGGGCATACGTTTCCGGATTGGCGCAGATTTTGATCACTGGCGAGATCGCCGACCCCGCCACCGAACCGCGCCCGGTCGTAAAAAGCACGCAATGCGCCCCGGAAGCGATGAGCTCTATCATCTCGGCGATGTCACTGGGATTGGGAAACCCGAACCGCGGCTCGCCATCGGGAACAATATCCATCAGGTAAAGTCCCGGCTTACCTGTCCGGTCGGCCGGCTTGATCAGCCCGGAAATGGGAGATGTACCGCTTTTGCAATAGGCGCCCATTGATTTTTCCTCCAGGGTCGTCAGGCCGCCTTCGGCATTGCCCGGGGCAAAGCTTCCGTGTCCCATGACGGCATAATAGCGTGCCGCCTTTTCCACTGCTTTTCGCAACTCTCCGGCCAGGCCTTCAGTGACCGCACGGCCGCTGAGGTGCCCCTCGAGCCCGATCATTTCCCCGGTATTTTCAAAAATTGCCGTCGCTCCCCCCGCTACTATCCTGTCGAAAGCCCGCCCGGTCGCCGGGTTGGCCGTAATCCCGCTGGTGGCATCGCTCCCCCCCGATACCACGCCTATCACCAGCTCGGAAAAATCCAGGTCTGTCACCGGCACGCTCCGGATCGACTCCAGTGCCGAAGCCACAAATTCCCTTCCTTCCGCCACGGCTTTGCCCGTCCCGCCGCGCTCCTGTATACCCACAAGCTTCACGGGCCGCCCCGTGGAAGCCACCTCTTCGAACAGGCGGTTCCGGTTGAAGCTTTCACAGCCGAGCGATACAAGAAGCACAGCCCCCACATTGGGGTGCGTACACAACGCCGCCATCATCTTCGCGGCGTAGGCATTGGGGTAGCAGCCCCGGAAACCGATCAGGTGCACCGGCTGGCCGTCAAAAGAAGCCGTGATTTTCCTGGCCACATGATGCGCACACTCCACGAGGTAAGCCACCACTACGAGGTTGCGTATTCCCTTCCGGCCATCACTGCGGAGATAGCCTCTCAGGTGTTCAGGCCTTGACAAACTCATGATCTAAAGTATAGGTTGGCAGGTAATCACTCTTCAGGTTATGCAGGTGCACATGATCTCCGACTGCGATGTGCTCCGTGGCGGACCCGATATGCACTCCGAATTTAACCACTTTGGCTCCCCGGGGGATCGGAGCTGCCGCCACCTTGTGACCCAATCCCAGGGATTTGTCAAACACCACGCTGACTCCCGATACCAGCAACACGTCCCCGGGCTCAATCCGCCTTTTCACCACAACTACATTGTCGTCGGGATGGATTTTGAACAGCTTTTCCATGTCATTTTAATAGTCGTGCACCGGGCGGGCCTCCTGCCTTTTGTGAATCCTGATCTTATGGCCCCAAACTGCAAAATACAAAATAAAAAGATAGGATGGAAAACAAACCAGGTAAGCAAGCTGGTGCGAGGTCAGTCCTGCTACATAGCCGAACAGCAGGGGCAGCAAAGCCCCGCCGATGATGCCCGTTACCAGCATCGAAGAGCCGGTTTTCGTGAACTTGCCCAGGTCAGCCAGCGCCAGGGGGAATATGGCCGGCCATAGCAGCGAATTTGCAAGGCCCAGCAGCGCGACCAGGTAGATCGATACGCCTGCAGGCACCAGCGTGATACACACGGTAACTGCCATCCCGAGCAGGGCGCAGCAAAGAAGCGCCTTCTGCTGACTGATCAACCTGGGAATAAATACCACACCGAGCAGGTAACCGGCGACCATCCCGAACGTCGTCAGCCAGACGTAATTTTCGGGTGACGGGAGCTTCAGCACCGTAGCATAGTCATTGATAGACCCCAGCGCAATGATCTCCACCCCCACATCAAAAAAAATAGCCGCCACCCCCAATAGAAGATGCGGAAACTGAAGGATGCTGGTTTTGGAGTTGGCAAAGGCAGAGACCTCCAGGTCACCGGGCGTTTCCTCATCCTCGCCGATGGCCTTGAGCTCGGGGAGCGGCGCAAAAAATGCAAGCACCGCCAGCAGGCTGAGAATGCCTGTAATGACATAGAACGGCGTTATGGCGTTTTCTATCTTCACATCGGTCAGGTCCAGAAACAGGCCCAGGATGAGCGATGCACCTGCCAGGGCGAGCTTATCGGCTATCCCCATCGCACAAATGCGGCTGGCGGCGCTTTCAGGAGGACCCAGGATCGTCACGTAGGAATTGATGGCCCCGGTAAGGAGCGTTTGCCCCATCCCGATCACGAAAAGCGCAGCCAGGAACAAGGGAAAGCTAACGATGTCAGCAGAATACCCGATCAGGGAAAAGCCCGCGGCAATCATCAGGAAAGCGAGGCTGATCGACGCCTTATAACCCAATCTCCGGATGATCGCGCCGGAGGGCACCCCGAAGAGAATATAGGCTGAAAACGTAGCGGTCATAATCAGGTAGGAAGTCGCGGTAGATACCGTGAAGGCTTCCTGCACAAACGGTATAAAAAAGGCGTTAATCCCTACCGAAAACCCCAGCACAGCGTACATGGAGCCGATAATCAGCATGGGAATCAGGGGAGTCCGGGAAGAGTTTGTCATGTATTTGTCAAAAAAAGATGAGCGTATTTCGGACGGGCTGTCTATTCCCGGCCCTGAAGGATGCTTTTTAAATCTTCCAGGATCAGCTGCTTTACCTGATCGCCGTACGCAAGCGAAGCCTCTTTGGCCGTTTGCGTGTACCATTTGCCTTCTGCAAACCTGGACATGTCCGCACCCTCCGGGCAAAAGGACATCATCAAAGCGGTTTCCAGCTTCCCGGCATGGTCGATGGGATGGAGCTTTTGTATCCCGGCACTCATAAAAGGATGTATCCTGATCCAGTTGAAGGGGTTATCGCCCTGCTCGTGGTTTTCGTAATAGTCCCCGGAGCCTGCGCTGCCCCACCAGCCTTCGCCGCGCTGCTTTTCCAGGAAAGAAAAAGTGGCCTGCCTGGCCGCCAGCTTGAAGGAGAGATCGGTCGGCATGCCTGCCGTAAAGTTTTCACTCTGGTGATGTACGAACACATGCACATTGCGGAAACCGATCCGCAGGAGGTTATCAAAAAGCGCCCGGGCCAACGGCTGGAGCACTCCGGAATCAATGTGCACGGACCCCTTCCTTTCGGGCGGTTCCACCGCATAGCTGCTGGCACCGTAGTAAAAGGGAGGCATGATGACCATGGGGATATCCTTTTCCAGTATATCAAGCGCCCGGACAATGACCAGCGTATCCACACCGCTCACCAGGTGTTCCCCGTGATACTCAAGTACCCCCAGGGCCAGGACCACAGGCAGGTTGTCGTCAATAGCAGACCTGATCTGGTCCGGAAACATGGTTTCGTATCGCATAGATGGTCAATAGGAATATATCCGATTAATATTAGACATTATTTAAAAATTAACCAACCCAAATCTGCAGAATTCTGAGTTCCGAGAATAATCCGTGGGGTAAGCGGGTGTTCCGGGCGCCAGGAAGCCACCTTCCCGGCTTCGTCCGCCACCTGGATGTTGAGCCGTACAGGGTGCCTGCCGCTCAGCCCCAGCTCGGCCAGGGGAATCCGCGCCAGCGCCAGCCTGTTTCGACCGGCGGCATCGCCCGATGCAGGCTCCTTCAGCAGCCGGAAGGGGTACCGCCGGGCAGGCCAGAGCCGGGCGGGCTCTATGCTCAGCTGTGCATACCGCAGGGAAACAGGCCCGCCGCTCTCCCCGGAACCGGCGATCGTTACCTGCAGGGTATCCCCGTCATAAGCTGCGCTCCAGCTAAGGCCCGGGATGTCGGCGCCTCCTTCAAAACGGTTCCATATACCGGTCGCGGCAGAACGGTCAAGAGGAACGGCATAGGCCACCGCACCCTCCGGAGACCTGCCGGTGTACGCGGGGAAAAGCTGCTCCCCTTTTTCTATCGCCCGGCTGACAGCGGGCACATCTTCCGCCAGTACACGCTTCAGCTGACCGATCCGCCACTTCAGCTTTTCGGGATAATATTTGTAGCCTTCCGCCTCGGGATGAAACCCCAGGCGGGAGTCCTGCAGACAAAGTTCCGCGAGCCGGCCGCTCAGCCGGATTTCCTCCGCGATAATCTCTTTCAGCTCGCCGAGAACGGCCATCCTGCCGGGTTCATCCATCCGGAACAGCTTTTCCCTCAGCTGGTAGAAGCGGAGGATATTGTAGCCGCTTCTGAACTGGATGCCCAACGCCTGTGCGACGCCGATATCCAGCATCCGTTCGCGCTGGTCACGGTACCCGGGAGCAAGACTGTTGATCAGGGTCAGCCCCTGTTCCCAGGAGTCAGTCATCTTTTTACACAGCGCCACCATTTCCTCCAGGGAGAGTATCTCCGGGAAGGATTCCGCAATCCGGTCTCCGCTTGGAGGCCAGGGCAGGAAGGTATTCCTGGAACCCAGCTGGTAAGTCGGGGAAAGCGGCGCGTCCCGCGGTACCAGCAGCAAAGGCCAGACCGGTCCGTCATGCATGGGACCGAAATACTGGAAAATGTTCGTCAGCGGATAATTTTCATATCCTTCGGCGAAATGCTTCCAGGCCCTGGTGACGGTTGTGATGTCTTCCTTTTTCCAGTAATACGCCGCCAGCTGTCTCAGGAACGTCTCTTCGTCCGGGAATTCGCCGAAGGACAGCTGCTCTGTGGCCTTTACCATCAGGCTGGGATATGAGCCCATGATCCAGCTCAGCATGGTATGTGTCACACCCAGCTGCCGCATGGCGGCAAATTTCCGGTAGATCAGCGACGGTACAGGCAGGTAAGGGACGGTGGCTACTTCATGAGAGGTCGATGTCTGTATTTTGGCAGACACACCGGTGTTGCTGCGTACCGCATCCCGGGCTACCCGCTCGAAGCGTTCGCTGGGGCCGGGGGCCGACAGCCAGTAGTCGCCGCCTATGAGCTCCTTCCCGGATACGGTCTTGCGGATGCCCGACTCGAAGTTGAACTGGAGCACAACACCTTCGGGGGTATGGGAAGGAATTTCAAAAACCCAGTCGGCCAGCGTCGTAGGCGCCCCTTTTGTCTGGAACTGCGGCTGCGGCATGTACAGCCAGCTGATGAGCTCCGCACCCGGCTCAGCATCTTTCATCCCCTTGTTCATGGCCGACAACGAATGATGCAGGATCTGCCAGGGCGGCATAGCCGAGCATCTCGGGCAGCTGATTTTTCCTCCGCCCGTAGCGGGGAGCGCGCTCAGGCAGGTAGTATAGAGCTCTCCGTGGGAAATATTGATGATCCCGCCCAGCCCGGGCACGGCCCTGAAAATTTTGTTGACCGACTGGTAGAGGTATTTCTGCCCTGCGGTCCCGCTGGCACAAAGGAAATAGGAGTTTCCGCTGAGACGGCCCGCCAGGTCCGGGTATTTTTCCAGCATGGGATCCCCCTTTTCAAAACGCACATGCGGCTCCATGGTTTTGATGTAGATGCGTATCCCGTACCGCAGACATTTGTTTACGATCTGCTGCAGCTTGGCAAGCCGCTTTTCCCCGCCCACTCCTGCCTGCGGAGTGATCTCGGTCGACACGAGGTCCGTAAAACCCACACTGTTTTCGTTTCCGTCCTTGCTGCTGACCGTTACCCACAAGCCGTTTACCCCTTCATGCGAAAGCCTGTTGAGGTATTCATCGGGATAGTAGTCGATATCGTCTGCCAGCTCATCCCCGATACCCGCCTGGTTGCCGGGTCGTTTGATCGGGGCAAAAAAGCACCTCGAAATCCTCCGTTTTACTTCCGGATTTTTCTGCACCGTCCCCAGGGGAAGAGCGGGATCGCCTATCCTCAGCATTTCGTCCTGGAGATAAAAGATCCCTCGCCTGATCCCCTCCGTGTCGCCCGCAGTTACGCGGACTGAGCTTTTGCCCACTATCACCCTGAATTCCTCCTCTTTCAGCGAAGGATCTTTCTCCGTACGGACCAGGTACCCGCCGTCGCCAAAAGGGATCCCGCCCGCCTTGCAGAAGTTCCGGAGGTCCTGATAGACCGTCTCCAGCCGCTGCCGGGGGTCGGGAAACCCGGTTTGCAGCCGGATTCCCTTCCGCAGATCCGCATGACGGGCGTCCGGCTTACGGTTCTCCCAGGTGATGTCTGTCCAGAACGGCGATTTGAGGTCCTCCACAAACCGCCAGGCATCCCTGGAAGGCTGCGGAGGCTGCCCGCTTACCGCCAGCGGGTCGTAGGCTTCCTGATGCACGGCCTGCCCGGACATCTTCCCGCTCAGCAGCAGGAGCAGTAATAAACCTGAAAGTCTCATCATGGTCATATAGCAGCATAATACAGGCCGGCTTACCCGCCGGCCTGTATTGGGATAATAAAATTAATTATAGCCCGGGTTTTGAGCCAGCTTTTTCTCGTTGAGATTTACTTCATACAGCGGTAACGGAAACAGCAGCTCGTACGACTCGACCGACGCATTGGTACCGATCTGGTTGTTGTCGAGCGTAGCGTCTTTGAAATGCGTATTCATCACCTCGATCAGCGTCCCGCTCCTCAGGAGATCAAACCAGCGGTGCCCTTCGCAATTCAGCTCCACGCGCCTTTCTTTCAGCACGGCTGCTTTCATGGCCGTTTTACTTGACTTCAGCGCTTCATCGGTAGTCAGGCCGGCCCTCTTCCTCACCCGGTCCAGGTAGGTCCAGGCTTCGGCCGGCCTGTCCAGCTCATTCAACGCCTCGGCGTACTGCAGGAGGATATCCGCATAGCGGTAGATGATCCAGTCGTTGCCCGGGTCTATCTTTACCGTCATGCCGTTATCCCAGTATTTTCGCGTGAATACGTATCTTCTCGAATACCCGGTGATAAAGTCGTAGTTGTTCATCTCCTTGCGAAGATCGCCGGCTTCAAAAGCCCTGTCGAGATCATCCGTCATCAGGAAAGCGCCGCTCCCCAGCCTGAGCAAACCATTCCCTACGCTTTCGTTGGGCCAGGCGGCCATCGCCCAGGGGCCGCTTTGTACCGGGTCCATTCCGCGGGCATACTGCACCGCGAAAATGATCTCCCGGTTGTTGGCATTGTCCGCATCGAATACGTCTTTGTAGTCAGACAGCAGCCCGTACTGAGAGCTGTTCACGGCTTCGGCCAGCTTGGCGGAGGCTTCTGAAAAGTTCTTCTGCGTCAGGTAGATATGCCCCAGCAGCGATTGCACCGCCACTTTGGTGGCCCTGCCGATGTCGGTATTCACGGTATAGCTGACCGGGAGCATTCCCTCCGCCTCTTTCAGGTCGCTGATGATCTGCGCATAGATATCGGCCAGGGGATCGCGTCCATACGAAAAGGCCTCTGCCGGACCGCCGATGTCTTTCAGCACCAGCGGCACGTCGCCGAAAATCCGCACCAGGTTGAAATACATCAGCGACCTCAGGAATTTGGCCTCGCCGGTCAGCCGCCTTTTCAGGCCGGCTTCCACATTGGCATTTTCGATCCGCTCCAGCACGATGTTCGCCCGAGCAATCACCTGGTAGCTTCCGCTCCACACCGAGCTGAGCACCGCGCTGGACGCCGTCAGGTTGGACTCGTTGAAGGCGATCAGGTCGGCGGCATTGCTGCTCCGCTGCGTGTAGGCGTTGTCGGACGCCACGTCACCGAGCACATAGTAGCTCCCGTATACGGTCCTCAGCGCACGGTAGGCATCGTTGATCGCCTGCTCAAAATGACTCCCTTCCCTGTAAAACCCATCCTCGGACAGCTGGTCCGTGGGCACCTGGTTAAAAAACTCCTCGCTGCAGGAAGTATGAAAAAGCAAGGGAGCCAGGAACGCCAGATTTATGAATATTTTTCTCATCATGATTCAACGAAAATGAATAAAGACTTTTTTAAAATGACAGGTTGAGGCCTACCGAGAAATTGCGGGCGAGCGGATACGACCCCTCGTCGGCTCCGTTATTGGTTGCGCTGTTGCCCTGGAAATTCCCTTCCGGGTTGTATCCTGTATATTTTGTGAAAGTGTACAGGTTCTGTACCACGGCAAAAATGCGCGCGTTTTCTATCCCCGCCTTACGGGAAAGGGATGCCGGGACATTATAGCCCAGGCTCAGGTTGCGGATCCTGAGAAAACTCGCGTCATACAGGAACCTCGTATTGGCATTCACGTTCGTACCATGCGGGTTAC
>JBEBSO010000024.1:0-14642 GCA_040394275.1 Telluribacter sp. | reverse complement strand
ACCCAGAAAAATTTCCAGTCGAAGCCGGTATGCCTGCTGACGGTAATTTTCAGGGGCCAGCCCAGCAGCCCGCTCTGCACCAGCTTTTTGATCGGCTTCACTGTCGTGTTCATGCCGTAGAAATTCCCTTCGAAGCGGAACCAGGTGTTGAGGCGGAAGATCCGGCCGTGCTGCCGGACAGCCTCTACGAGCTTTTTCCCTTCTCCTATGGTCCGGGTCATCGGTTTTTCGCACCAGACGTCTTTACCTGCGCGCGCCGCATCTGCCGCGATGATCCCGTGCCAGTGCGGCGGGGTGGCTACATGCACGATATCGACTTCGGGCAGCTGGATCAGCTCCCGGTAATCCCGGAAGGTTTTTACCCCCGGGTCGAGCTGCTTCATGGCCAGGTCGATGTGCCGTGTGTCGACGTCGCATATGGCTACTACTTTGGTACCTGCATAGCGGATATGTCCCCTGCCCATGCCGCCGACCCCGACGATCGCTTTGGTAAGGGTATCACTGGGTGCCAGGAAACCTTTGCCCAGGACATGCCGGGGCACAATTGTAAACGCGGCAACCGTCGCCAGCGACCCTTTGATGAAGTCACGCCTGGACTTAGATGTGCTTCCCTTTTTTTGTTCCATTGGATATTTGGGTTACGAAAGAATGAACACTAATAAGTTAAATTTTAAAGTGAGCAAATATACGCGGACTGTTATTAAAATCTGTCATTATAATTCCTCTTTTATCCGGCAGGTTTTCCTGAATTTCCGGGTTTAAATTAATTTTTTTTATTAACCTGCTTTTCTGGCTCTAATTACCGGAAATGGCTTTTCTTAGCCTGATTTCCCTGGATTTCCGGGGTTTTGATGGCCGGGATTGCATCATTATTGCTTACCTTGCAGCAGAAAAATGCGGGCGCCGGGGTTTTCCTGCCATCTGCACATTATATCAAAAAATAATCTTCTTTACCATTATGAGCGAAATCTCATCACGCTTTAAACCGGGAGTGGTCACTGGCGACGGTGTCAGTGAAATATTCCGTCATGCAAACGAAAATAACTATGCGCTTCCCGCCGTGAACGTGGTCGGCAGTGACTCGGTAAACGGGGTCCTGGAAGCCGCCAGGGCAGTCAACAGCCCGGTAATCATCCAGTTTTCAAATGGCGGAGCCGCTTTTTATGCGGGTAAAGGCGTTTCCAACGATAACCAGCGGGCAGCCATCGCCGGCGCTGTAGCTGGGGCAAACCATGTCCATCAGCTTGCGGCGGTGTACGGGGTGCCCGTGATCCTGCACACCGACCATTGTGCCAAAAAGCTGCTTCCCTGGATAGATGGTCTCCTGGAAGCGGGTGAAAGATATTTCGATACCCATGGCGTGCCGCTGTTCAGCTCGCACATGCTGGACCTCTCGGAGGAGCCGCTGGAGGAGAACCTGGAGATTTCGGCCCGGTATTTCGAACGGATGGCGAAGATTGGGATGACCATTGAGATCGAGCTCGGAGTGACGGGAGGCGAAGAGGATGGTGTGGACAACAGCGACGTGGACAGCTCCAAGCTGTATACCCAGCCTGAAGAGGTCGCCTATGCCTACGAGATCCTGAGTAAAATTTCTCCCCATTTCACGATTGCTGCCGCGTTCGGGAATGTTCACGGCGTATATAAGCCCGGAAATGTAAAGCTCCAGCCGGTCATTTTAAAGAATTCTCAGGATTATATTCAAAAGAAATTCGGCACAGGAGAGCTCCCCGTCAATTTTGTATTCCACGGCGGGTCCGGCTCGAGCCGTGCGGAGATCCGTGAGGCCATCGAATACGGGGCGATCAAGATGAACATCGATACCGATATCCAGTGGGCTACCTGGGAGGGCGTGCTCAACTATTACCACGCCAAAGAGGGCTACCTGCAGACCCAGCTCGGTAACCCCGAAGGAGCGGATGCCCCCAACAAGAAGTACTACGATCCGAGGGTGTGGCTGCGCAAGGGACAGGAGTCGCAGGTGACCCGTTTGAAACTGGCTTTCGAAGACCTGAACTGTGTAGGAAGGCTGGCCTGACATGTGGGCCATTCAGCAGCATCGCGCGGGTTCGGCCGGGGAGCTTTTTATCGGGACCGCCGCAACCCCTGAGCCCGGCTCTTCCGATCTCCTGGTCCGGGTGCTGGCGGCGGGCGTAAACCGCGCGGATATACTGCAGCGTGAAGGGAAATATCCGCCTCCTGCCGGCATCAGCGATGTGCTGGGGCTGGAGTTCGCAGGAAGGGTGGAGCGGGCCGGTGCCGCGGTAGAGGGTTTCCGCCCCGGCGACCGGGTGTTTGGCCTGCTGCAGGGCGGAGGCTATGCCGAATTTGTGCGGGTGCCGGCCGCGATGGTGCGGGCTATTCCCGAAGGATGGAGCTTTGAAGAGGCCGCGGCAGTACCGGAGGTATTTTTAACTTCCTACCAGTGCCTGCGCTGGCTGGGCCGGTTGGAAAGCGGGGAGACCTTGCTGGTCCATGCGGGAGGCAGCGGCGTGGGGACGGCAGCCATACAGCTGGCAAAGGCGATGGGCGGCCGGGTAGTGGTAACAGCATCGCCCGGCAAGCATCCGGTCTGCCTCCAGCTGGGTGCCCTGCAGGCTTTTGACTACCGGAGGCCGGGGATGTGGGAAGAACTGGCCGATCTGACCTCGGGTGCAGACGTGATTATAGATCCTGTAGGGGGAGATTATTTTGACGAAAACCTGCGGCTGCTCAGGCCGGACGGGCGGCTGGTGATGCTGGCCGTGATGGGCGGGAGCAGGGCAGGGGAAGTGAACATAGGCCAGATCGTGTTTAAACGGCTTCAGATCACCGGCTCGACCCTCAGGTCCCGGAGTGTAGCCTATCAGTCCCGCCTGTTTGAAGAGTTCTGGACTTTTGCACGCCCTCTTTTTGCCGAAGAGAAGCTGCGGCCGGTCATTGACACGGTATTTGACCGGGAGGAAGTGGCGGAGGCGCACCGGTACCTGGAAAGCAACCGGAATATCGGAAAAGTTGTGCTGCGCATGGGTTAGGGGAGTTATTATTTGTATTTTTGCGGGTCTGCCGGGAGGAGCTGCGAATGTGCCTGTCCGGTGCGACGAACGAACAGGTGTTATTAATGTATTTGTACTCATGAGTGTACTGGAAAAAATAAAGGACTTGTCCCGGTCCTTCGCGACTGACGCGGTAGCCAACCGCCGTCACCTTCACCAAAATCCCGAATTGTCTTTTGAAGAGGTAAAAACAGCCGAGTTTGTAGCGGATGAGCTTCGTGCGCTGGGCCTGTCGCCGCAGGAGGGCGTCGGGGGACATGGCGTGGTGGCGCTGATTGAGGGGCGAAACCCCGGGCGCAAGGTGATCGGCTTGCGGGCCGACATGGATGCGCTGCCGATTAC
The DNA here is from genome assembly GCA_040394275.1 of Telluribacter sp. Classification (GTDB taxonomy): domain Bacteria; phylum Bacteroidota; class Bacteroidia; order Cytophagales; family Spirosomataceae; genus JBEBSO01. The sequence continues at coordinate 11,265 of JBEBSO010000024.1, read as the reverse complement.
CGAAGCCAATGACGTGTCCTATAAATCGCAGAACCCGGGGGTAATGCATGCCTGCGGGCATGATGTGCATACGTCTTCCCTGTTGTCTACGGCCCGCATCCTGAACCAGCTGAAAGACGAATTCGAGGGAACGATCAAGCTGGTGTTCCAGCCTGCTGAGGAGAAGGCGCCCGGCGGCGCTTCCATTATGATCAGGGACGGAGTGCTGGAGCGTCCCGGCCTGGCGGGTATGCTGGGCCAGCATGTGGCGCCGGATATCCCCATAGGAAAAATCGGCTTCCGTGAAGGAATATATATGGCCAGCACGGACGAGCTGTACCTGACCGTCAGGGGAAAGGGCGGACACGGCGCTGCGCCGCACCAGACGATCGACCCTGTTTTGATCGGCGCTCATATCATTGTCGGGCTCCAGCAGATTATCAGCCGCAACCGCAGGCCGAACAATCCTTCCGTGCTGTCTTTCGGCCGTTTTATTGCCGACGGGGTGACCAACGTGATCCCGAATGAAGTGACCATACAGGGTACCTGGAGGTGCATGGACGAGGAATGGCGGGCAGACGGCCTGGCCAGGATGCGTAAAATGGCGTCCGGGATGGCGGAAGCGATGGGAGCCACCTGTGAATTTGAGGTAGTGAAAGGATATCCCTGCCTGTACAACAACCCGGAGCTGACCCGCCGCACGCGCGCTGCAACCGTGGAATACATGGGCGCTTCCAATGTGATCGATCTCGATCTGTGGATGGCCGGGGAAGACTTCGCGTTTTACTCGCAGGTGGTGGACTCCTGTTTCTACCGGCTGGGTACCCGTAACGAGGAAAGGGGGATCGTTTCAGGGGTGCATACGCCTACTTTCGATGTGGACGAATCCTCGCTGACCATCGGGCCCGGCCTGATGGCCTGGCTCGCCCTGTCCGAGCTGAAATAGGCCTTTTGGGAAGAATATGTTCCTGTGAAGCGGTCGCTGCCGGGAGGATCCGCTCCATTATAGCGCCTCGCTCTCTTAAAAATTGACGCCTACTATTTGACATATCGGTTGCAATGTTTAATTTTGCAGTCCAAATTTCCGGATGGTGTAATGTTTTTATACTGTCTATTGTAAATAACTATTATAAATCAAGCAGTTAAATGCCTACTATTTCACAGTTAGTCCGTAAAGGAAGAGAGAAACTAACCTGGCAATCTAAATCTCCGGCTTTAGACTCCTGCCCGCAGCGTCGTGGGGTGTGTACGCGTGTGTACACCACGACGCCCAAAAAGCCGAATTCTGCCCTGCGTAAGGTAGCCCGTGTGCGCCTTTCCAACCAGAAAGAGGTAAACGCCTACATTCCGGGCGAAGGACACAACCTCCAGGAGCACTCCATCGTATTGGTGCGCGGAGGCCGTGTAAAAGACCTTCCCGGTGTACGTTATCACATTGTAAGGGGTACCCTGGATACCGCAGGCGTAAACGGCCGCAGGCAGCGCCGTTCCAAATACGGGGCCAAGCGCCCGAAACCGGGACAGGCAGCGGCAGCACCTGCAAAAGGTAAAAAGAAGTAAAAACAAAGTGACTCTCTCCATTTTAGGCTAATACAATCTAAATACAAGGGAAGTAATCATGCGGTGCAGCATGATGAATGAGTTGCAAAACGAAACCTCATTATTCAATCGTTAATAAAGATGAGAAAATCAAAACCAAAAAAGAGATATATACTTCCTGATCCGAAGTTCCGGGATGTTCAGGTGACCAAATTCGTCAATAACCTGATGTATGACGGGAAGAAAAGCGTCGCTTTCACCATTTTCTACGATGCCCTTGAACTGGTGGAAAAGAAAACAAACGAGAGCGGCCTGGAAATCTGGCGCAAGGCGCTTAACAACGTAATGCCTTCGGTAGAGGTGAAGAGCCGCCGCGTAGGCGGAGCGACCTTCCAGGTTCCTACGGAAGTCCGCCCCGAGCGCAAGCAGGCGCTGGGAATGAAATGGCTGATAGGCTATGCCCGCAAGAGAGGAGAGAAAACGATGATGGATCGCCTGGCTGCCGAGATTATCGCGGCATCGAAAGGGGAAGGTGCTTCTGTTAAGAAGAAGGACGATACCCACCGCATGGCAGAAGCGAACAAGGCATTCTCGCACTTCCGTCTCTGATCGAAAGCAGATAACTTGCAAAAGGCCATCCTTTCCTTCGCGGAGGGGATGGCTTTTTGATGATATTCCTATAAATTAGTCTGTGTTTTTGCAGTCACCCCCGGAGAGGACCGGGTGATGGCCTGTTTTTCAATATGTCGAAACGAATAATTTACCTTTTCCGGAACGATCTGCGGGTTCAGGACAACGAAGCATTTCTCAGTGCTGCCGGTAAGGCGGAGGAAATACTCCCGCTGTATGTCTTTGATACGAGAAAGTTCATGCCTACCCCGCTCGGGTTCAGACAAACGGGGGTCTTCCGCGCGGCATTTGTGATCGAATGCGTCAGGAACCTCCGGGAAAAACTGCGTAAAACGGGCGCCGATCTGATCATCCGGTCGGGAGAGCCGGAGCAGGTGGCGGCCGCCATGGCCCGGGACTTGGATGCGTCCGAAATCTACATGTCGAAGGAAATTGCTTTCGAGGAAACGAACATGGAGTCATCCCTCAGCAAGCGGCTGAAGGTGATCAATGTAGACATCGAAATGATCTGGATGTCCACGCTCTGCCACCCGCACGACCTGCCTTTCTGGGTCTCCAGGCTGCCGGGTACCTTCGGGGCGTTCCGGGAAGCAATAAGCAGGGACTGGAAGGTCAGGGAGCTGCTGCCTGTCTCCGAAACGGTCCGGCTGCTTCCCGGTTTTCCGGCGGGAGAAATCCCTTCGCTCGGGGACCTGGGATTTACGGCTGCAGAAATCGGGGCCGTGGACACAACGCGGATCTCCCGGCTGGCGTCTGCCTCGTTTACAGGTGATTTCTTTGCCTCTCTTCCGGGGGAGGACGGTACGGAAGAATGGCTGCTGGCGCTTTCGGCCGGTTTGGCTGCCGGGCTTTTGTCCCCGCGACAAGCCTATACGGAGATCGTCCGTGCGGCGGCGCGGGAAAAGAAACCGCAGTTTGCCGACTCCCGGATCAGTGAGCTGATCTGGCGGGACTACCTTCAGTTTACGGCGCTCCGTTATGGTCCGCGTATATTTAAGCTGTCCGGGATCAGGCAGGACGTCAACCGCAGGTGGAAGCGGGACAGGGCGGCGTTTGAAAAATGGTGCCTGGGCGCTACCGGCAACCGGGAAGTAGACCGCATCATGACCATCCTGAATCAAACCGGTGCGATACCGGAGCAATCGAAACGGGAAGCGGCGGCATACCTGGCGGAAGAAATGAACGTGGCCTGGACATGGGGGGCTTCTTATTTTGAAAGCCTGCTCCTGGACTATGACGTATGCAGCACCTGGGGCAGCTGGAATTACTATTCCGGAGTGGGCTGGCAGGACCCGCCGGAGCGCCCCGGCCATTCATAAGTTTTTTGGGTCGTTCTTAAAATCAGGCGGCCACTGGTAGATTTAAATCCGGGAATTGCCTAGATTTGATCAACTTTGAACCGATTAATCCACCATAAATCTGTACAAACATGTCAAAGGGACTTATTGCTATTATTGCCGTCGCGATCATCCTCGGATTTGTAGGGTGTGGTAAGTATAACGGGCTGGTAAAACAGGATGAAGCCGTGAAAGAGGCCTGGTCCAAAGTACAAAGCCAGTACCAGCGCAGAGGAGACCTGATTCCGAACCTGGTGAATACCGTGAAAGGTGCCGCCGAATTTGAGAAAAGCACCCTGCAGGCGGTCATCGAGGCGCGCGCCAAAGCGACCTCTACCACCATCAGCGCCGATCAGCTGACGCCGGAAAATATCCAGAAGTTCCAGGCCGCGCAGGACCAGTTGGGCGGGGCCCTGTCCAGGCTGCTGGTGACGGTCGAGCAATATCCGCAATTAAAGGCCAATCAAAACTTCCTGGAGCTCCAGGCCCAGCTTGAAGGAACGGAAAACCGGATAACGGTAGCCAGAAATGACTTCAACACGGTGGTGAAAGGGTACAACCAGGAGGTAAGGACCTTCCCCACCAATCTTTTCGCCGGTATTTTCGGCTTCAGCCAGAAAGGGTACTTCGAGGCGTCGGAGGCAGCTCAGAGTGCGCCTGCTGTTCAGTTTTAATTAAGCCGGGAGGGAGGGGCCCGTGCTCCTTTCCCTTCATTTCAGACTTATGGAAAAAGCGGATGATTTCCTTGATGCCGGACAGCAAAGCAGGATTGTTGCTGCTATTGAAGAGGCGGAGCGAGAGACATCCGGGGAAATCCGGATCTATATAGAGAAAGAGTGCCCGGAGGAGGACGCATTGGAGCGGGCGAAGATCGTCTTTAACCGCCTGGGGCTGGAAAATACCAGGGAACGGAATGCGGTGCTGTTTTACCTGGCCTATGACGACCATAAGTTTGCCGTCCTGGGCGACAAAGGGATCTACGAAAGGACTTCACAGAACTTTTGGGACAGTACCAAAGACCTGCTGGCGTCGCATTTCCGCAACGGGCAGTTTGCCGAAGGCTTTTGCTTCGGGGTGAGAGAAGCCGGCATTCAGCTGAAGAGATATTTTCCATTCAGACCGGATGACGTGAATGAGCTTCCCAATGACATTGTTTTCGGGTAAATCAAGACGATGAAGAATTCCTGCCTGTTATATTTTCTTTTATTTTTTACGGTCTTAGGTAAAGTCGGAGCCCAGGATGTGCCTCCGGCGCCGAATCCCCCGCGGCTGGTCAATGATTTTGCAAAGCAGCTGAACGCCACCGAAATCCAATCTCTCGAGGAAAAGCTGGTAGCTTACAATGATTCTACTTCCACCCAGGTGACCATCGTCACCGTGCCGACCACCCAGCCTTATACCATCGACGAGTATGCGTTCAAGATCCTGCGGACGTGGGGCGTAGGCCAACAGGGAAAGGACAACGGGATCGTCATTCTCTGGGCGCCTGACGACCGGAAGGTATTCATCGCGACCGGGTACGGGATGGAGGGGGTTATCCCGGATGCGATTGCAAAACGGATCGTTTCGCAGGTGATTATCCCCGATTTTAAGAACGGGATGTACTACCGGGGCCTGGATGCGGGTGCAGACGCCCTGTTCAGGTATGCTACCGGCGAGTACAAAGCCGATCCGAAAGATAAGCAGGACGAATACCCGATTCCCTTCGGTATCTTTCTCTTCATCTTTATCCTGATACTGATATTTATCACCCGGAACCGCGGCGGCGGAAAAGGCGGGCGGGGTTACCGCAGCACCGGCCCTGTCTTCTGGCCCTACTCGACTTTCTCGGGATCGGGACATTCTTCCGGGGACTGGGGGGGCGGCGGATTTGGCGGTGGCTTCGGTGGCGGCTTCGGAGGCTTCGGCGGAGGAAGCGGCGGCGGCGGCGGGGCTGGAGGAAGCTATTAGGGATGCCGGGTGCCGGGGTTTGCCGCCCGGGCAGGACCGGCTGACAAAGGACGCTGCTTTTCCGGGAAAGAGAGTCCGAAAGCTATACCTTTTTCGTAGGTAAAGCGGTGATGGCCGGACAGTTCCCGGACCTGCATGAGCAGAAGACCCAGGCCGAAGCGCTGCAACGGCCGGCTGTTCAGGGTCTCCAGCACAGACGCGTCAAGGCCGTTGTCTTTAAATATCAAGCTGATCTGCCTGCCGGCGTTTTCGCCGGTGAGACGACAGGAAAGCCGGAGAGAGGGCGCCGGGTGGAGCGGATAGGCGTATTTGCAGGCATTGGTCGTCAGTTCGTTGACGATCAGGCCGAGAGGAACTGCCTGATCGGAAGGAAGGTAAAGCGGCGCAATATCCAGATCAGGAGAAATGTGCTGCATCCCGAAAGTATGGAGCACATTGTCCAGGATATCCTCCAGGAAATCGGGCAGGTATACCATGGTAAGCCTTTTCCCCTGGTACAGCTTTTTGTGCAGCACGGCGATGGCTTCAACCCGCAGCTTGCTTTCTTCGAACACTTTACGGGCTTTGAAATCTCCGACCTCTTCCTGCTGCAGGTTCAGGAAGCTGCTGATCGCCTGAAGATCATTGGCCACGCGGTGGTTTTGTTCGCGCAGCAGCATTTCATTTTGCTGGCTGATGTACCGGTTCTTTTTGTAGAGACGATAGAAAACATAGCTCAGCACCGCCAGTGCTGCCAGGAGCAGCGCGACGGTCCCCGTAAGCCACCGGTACGCGCGCAGCGCTTCGGCACGAAGTCTGAGCTCGGTTTCATGTTCCCTGAGTTCTGCCTCTTTTTTTTCAGCTTCGTATTGCCTGGCCATTTTGATATAGGCTGCTTCGATACCGGTTCCCGGCTGGATCCGCCGGTTTTTTTCACTGTATTCGAAGGCCCTTTTCCAATTTCCCCTGGCCCGGTAGTAATGCAGGAACAGCTCGTTGAGCCGCGTGATGTTTCCCAGGTCGTGGAAGGGGTTGCTCCTGTATATTTCCCGGGCGGTCTGCAAGGTGTTCCAGGCGCTTTCGAGCTGGCCGGTTTCGAGGTAATACCTGGCCAGCAAGCTGTATGTAGCTACTCTTCCCCCATCTTTCTTTTCGTCGGTGTAGATGGACAACGCGTCTGCCAGCCGCCGCAACGTTTCCTTTTCGTCCTTAAGAATATCCCAGAAGAGTCCCGCCATACCCAGGTGCGCATTGGCAACCTGGATGGGGTCTCCGCTCCTGAGCGCCACCGAGTCCACCTTCCGGACGTAGTAAAGGGCGCTGTCCGGGTTTGACCGCCGCAGGCCCGGTTGGGTTTCTTTGCCGGACCGGTCTTTTGCCATATGCCAGGCCAGGGTCCCGTAGCCCCTGATCAGGTTGACATGGGAATGTATCCTGCCGGCGATGCCGAGGCTTTGCCTGAAATAGCGTTCTGCTTTTTCGTTGTTCCCGAAGCTGGCTTCCATTTCCCCCAATCTGTGCAGTATCCGGCTGAGCGAAGGCGAATCCCCTTTGCGTTCCAGTAACTTCAGTGACTTGAAATAGTAGCGCTGGGAAGTTTCGTGGTTGCCGGAGGCTTCGTAGGTTTTCCCGTAAAGATAGTAGGCTTCCGCCAGCAGGTCCGGATCTTTCCTGCGGACTGCTTCCCGGTAAACCGTGTCGGCATACAATAGCTTGTGGTCCTGAAGGGGAAGAAAGTTGGCTTCCTGGCCAAAGGCGCAAAAGCTGATCATGAAAAACATGAATGCAGGCAAAAGGCAGGGAGAAGGGCCGGATGTCCAGTTCACAGTCTTGGTATTTTTTTCTAAATATAGTAAAATCCGGGGCGGCAGGTCATCCTGCGTCCGTAAGCTGCAGATCGCGGATTTTTGAGAAGCGGTCCAGGATGGCGGGAGCGAGAGAAGTACGCAGGCTGACGGTCAGGGTACACGTCATTTCGAAGGACTGCCCGGAGACCTGCAGGTCGGCGTCCTTGACGATTCTCATGACTTCATTCATCCGCTCGTAAGGGAAAGTGAGCCGGTAGGCTTCCGTCACAAACCTGCTGACAGTTGTGGTTGCGCCCAGGGCCTCTTCTGCTGCTGTTTTGTAGGCGTTGATGAGGCCGGGGACACCGAGCAATGTACCCCCGAAGTAGCGCACCACCACGACAAGCACATCGGAAACATTAAAGGAATAGATGGTGTTGAGGATGGGCTTCCCGGCAGACCCCGAGGGTTCGCCGTCGTCACTGGCTCTGCAGACGTGCCGGTCCGGTCCGAGCCGCCAGGCGAAGCAATGGTGTACCGCCTTCGGATGGATCTCTCGGAGCCCGACAAGCTCTTTTTTGATTTCCGGTTCGGATCTTACGGGCAGGGCAAAGCCCAGGAATTTACTTCCCCGGTCTTTGAAGAGCGCTTCGCCGGAATCTTCGATCGTAAGGTATTCGTCTTCTGCCAATAGGTTGCGAAGTTGGTTGAAAGGGCAAATTTAACAATTAATCGGTCGCGTCTGACCCCGGATTTTTGTAAGCGGCTGCGGAGCGGTAAATCACAAATTTATTGTATTCTTGTATTTGCATGCAAGAAACAGACATGAGAAGCCGGAGTGACGCACCAGGAAGCAACCTCGCATTCATTACCTCGATAGGAACGGCCGTCCCCGACAACCGGATTGCACAGGATCGGATCGCTGAATTCATGTCGGCCGTTATGCAGCTGTCGCCCGCAGGAGAAAGAAAGCTGAAAGCGCTGTACCGGCGTACGGGAATCAGGTACAGGCATTCCGTGCTGGCTGACTACGGCAGAAAAAAGGGAGAATTTACCTTTTATCCCAATCCGCCCGACAGGGAGTTTCCATCGGTTGAAAAGCGTATGAAGGTGTATGAACGGCATGCGACGCCGCTGGCTGCGCGTGCCGCCGCCCGCTGTCTCGACAAAAGGGGATTGCCGGCAGACCGGCTCACCCATCTCATTACGGTCAGCTGTACAGGTATGTATGCGCCGGGTACGGACATCGAGCTGATCGGGGCGCTGGGAATGAAAAGCTCCGTGCACCGGTTGGCCATCAACTATATGGGATGCTACGGGGCGTTTAACGGGATGAAAGCGGCCGCTTCCATTGTCCGGGCGGAGCCGGATGCGCGGGTGCTGGTGGTGTGTGTGGAGTTGTGCTCCCTGCATTTTCAAAACCGGGAAACAGACGATTTCCTGTTGTCGAATGCCTTGTTTTCGGACGGTGCCGCGGCGTTTCTGGTCGAGGCGGAGCGGGGCGGCCTGGAAATCATGGATTTTGCCTGCGATGTTTTCAGCGGGGGAAAGGACGAAATGGGCTGGTATATACGTGAAGCCGGGTTCGAGATGAAGCTTACCGCCAACGTCCCGGAGGTGTTGAGGGTGGGGGTGCCCCTCGTGCTGGAACGGCTCCTGGCAGCCAACGGCCTGACGAGGGCGGATATTTCCTGCTATGCTTTTCATCCGGGAGGACGGCGGATACTGGAGGTGCTGGAAGCTGCGCTGGGGCTCGGGCCCGGTCACAATGCCGCAGCTTACGAGGTGTTGTCGGCCTATGGGAACATGTCTTCCTGCACCGTGCTGTTCGTCCTGGAAAAGCTCATCGCCGGGTACCCGGCCGGCGGGGAGACGCTCCTCTTTTCGGGGGCCTTCGGCCCGGGGCTTTCTGCGGAAACCGCTCTTTTGAAAATTGTCTGACCGCCGCTGGTCATACTTCTCATTTGAACCGTATATTTTATTTTATATTTGCCGATCATTCACGACTCAAAGCAATGGCATTAACTAACGAAGCAATATTTTTTATCGGGTTCTTACTGGTGATCGGCTTTATGCTCTCCCTCGACCTGGGTGTCTTTAATAAAAAGGATCACGTAGTAAAATTCGGCGAAGCAGCCGCCTGGACCGCCGCCTGGATCGGCCTGGCGCTGGGCTTCTATGTAATTATCAATACGCACGGTGACTGGATACACGGGGTGGAGACCTACGAGGACCTGGTGCTGATCAAGGATAAATACGCTCCGCATCTCAGGCTGATACCCGGCGATTTCGAGACCAGCCTGGAGATCTACCGCAACAACATGTCGCTGGAATTTATTACCGGCTACCTGCTGGAGTATGCGCTTTCCATCGATAATATTTTTGTGATGATCCTCATCTTCACTTCTTTCGGAGTGCGTCCGAAATACTACAAGGAAGTGCTGGTATGGGGAGTGCTGGGCGCGATTATCATGCGCTTCATCTTCATTTTCGTAGGTGCGGCCCTCATGGCACGGTTCGAATGGATCATCTATATTTTCGGTATTTTCCTGGTGTACCAGGGGGCCAGGATATTTTTTGAGAAGGAGGAGGAAAAAATGGAGCCGAACAAGCACCCCGTGGTGCGGTTTGCCGCCAGGTACCTGCCGGTGTACCCGAGATTTGTGTACGGGCACTTCTTTGTCAAAAAGAAAGGAAAGCGGATGGTGACGCCGCTTTTCCTGGTGGTGCTGATCATCGAGTTCACAGACCTGATATTTGCGGTAGATTCGGTGCCGGCGGTTTTCGCGGTGACCAAAGATCCTTATGTCGTCTTTTTCTCGAATATCTTCGCCATCATGGGGCTCCGGTCGATGTTCTTCTTCCTGAGCAATATCGTGGGGCTGTTCAGGTTCCTGAAATACGGGCTGGGCTTCCTGCTCGTATTTATCGGGGCGAAGATGCTTGCCCATAGCTACCTGGCAGATATCGGCTTCAGGACGGTTTATTCGCTGTACGTAATCCTGGGGATCCTGGCCGTAAGTATCATAGCCTCCGTGCTGTTTCCCGAAAAAAAAGAAAGCCGGGGCAGCGTTGCCGTTTAGAACCTCGCCGCTTTGCCCGCCGGACAGCGTCCGGAACATACAGGCCGCCTGCAACGAAACGGGCGGCTTGTATGTTTTTCTTATCCCAGGTCAATGAAATGAGGAGGTGTTGCAGTGCATATTTGTATCGTGGGGCGACAAGCAACAGGCTTTGCCCGGGAAGAGGGGATGTATGGAAAGGAATTTGTTTAACAGCTGCTGAAAGGAGGAATGACCATGAGCGGATTGTCGGCCTTTAAGGCGTTTACGGGTGATCTGAGGGAGACGGAAACAAAAGCTCCCGTATTGTTTATCGGGCATGGTTCGCCCATGAACGGTATTGAAACCAACCAGTTCAGCGCAGAGTGGAGGAAGGTCGGGGCGCGGATTCCGAAGCCTGCGGCGGTGCTGGTCGTGTCGGCGCATTGGCTGACGCGGGGCACCCGGGTGACAGCCATGGAGCACCCCCGGACGATCCATGATTTCGGCGGGTTTCCCCCTGAGCTGTATGAGGTGCAGTATGCTGCCCCCGGGCGACCGGAGCTGGCCGCAGAAGTCAGTAAAATCATTCAGTCGACCGATGTGGTCCCCGATCATGACTGGGGACTGGACCATGGTGCCTGGACCGTCGTCAGGTGGATGTACCCGGATGCCTCTGTCCCGGTTCTTCAGCTGAGCATAGATTATAACCGGCCGGCCTCCTACCATTACGGGCTTGCCCGGGAGCTGGCATCTTTACGCAAAAAGGGCGTGCTCATCCTGGGCAGCGGCAATATGGTGCATAACCTCCGGATGGTGGCCTGGGAGCACATGGACACAGACAATTACGGGTACGACTGGGCCATCGAGATGCACGAATTGTTTAAAGAAAAAATCAGGAAAGGAGATCACCAGGCCCTGATCGATTATCATTCGCTCAGTCCCGCCGCCCGGCTGGCCGTACCTACCCCGGATCATTATTTTCCCCTGATCTACACGCTGGCTTTGCAGGATCGTGACGAG